>JAYUYW010000038.1:0-2896 GCA_043752325.1 Rhodanobacteraceae bacterium
CACCCGATCCCATCCCGAACTCGGAAGTGAAACGCACCTGCGCCGATGGTAGTGTGGTCTCATCCATGCAAGAGTAGGTCATCGCCAAGGGCCTCAAAAAAAACCCCCCGAATTAATACTCGGGGGGTTTTTTGTGGGTGGTGCGTTCACGCATGGCGAGATGCAGCGCGTGATTACGCTCGTGACTTTCCAGTTCTAGGCGCCGGGCCCGCAGTCGATACAGTGGTCTGGTGGCGGCGGCCCCATACCCAGTTGTTCAAGCAGGTCGCGCAGCGCCGTGCGCAGACCCTCCTCAATGACCGGGTGGTAGAACGGCATTTCGAGCACATCGGCAACGGTCATCCGTTGCTGCATCGACCAAGCCAGCAGATGAGCCAGATGTTCGTTTTGCGGGCCGATCATCTCCGCGCCGATCAGGGCGCCGGTTTTTCTTTCGCCATAGACGTGAAGCAGGCCACGATTGACCAGCATCACGCGGGCGCGTCCTTGGTCTTCGAATGACACCTCGCCCGTGGCGAAATCGACGCCTTCATCGACAAGCTGGGCGTGCTTCTTCCCTGCGTAGGCAATCTGCGGATCACAAAACACGATGCCAAGCGGCTCCCGACGCATATGCCTGAACACTTCAGGATAAGTCGCTGCGTTCTGGCCAGCGAGTCGGCCTTCATCGACCGCTTCATGCAGGATCGGGCGATCATTGTTGGCATCACCCGCGATGAAGATGTGGCCGTCGCCGGCACACGTGGTCTGTGGATCATAATCAGGCCTTCCGCGGTCGTCCAGAACGAGGCCACTGTTCTCGAGTGCGAGTCGGTCCAGATTCGGAGTACGACCCGTCGCCGCGAGCAAGTATTCGAATCTCTCGCTCGTCTGCACCTTCCCCGCTTCGCTGAAATGCACCGCGACGCACTCTCCGTCGCGCTCGATTCGAACGTCCGTCGCAGCAAGACTGATCGACAACTCGCGGCCGAACGTCTTCGTCGCATAATCGCGGATCGCGGGATCACTGATGCCGCCGATTCGACCGTTCTGTCCGAACAGCCGCACACGTACGCCCAGCCGATGCAGCGCTTGGCCTAGTTCAAGGCCGAGCACGCCGGCACCAAACACGGCGAGGGACTCCGGCAAATCCTGCCAGTCGAACACATCGTCGCTCGTAATGAGTCGATCACCCCCAGTCTTGAACCCTTCTGGGATATTCGGCCGCGAACCGGTCGCGATCACGATGCGCTCGGCATGGATTCGTTCGAATCGCGGCCAAGTTCCATCCGACGCGGGTGAAAGGCTGAGGGTATGTGGATCCTCGAATCTGGCATATCCGCGCACGACGTGTGACGGATCAAAATTATCAACAACATCGCGCACGAATCGGACGAAACGATCGCGCTCGTCGCGCACGCGGCGCATCACGGCGCGACCGTCGACGCGGCCGGCGTCGCTGTCGATGCCGAACTCTGGCAATGCCTTCAGCCGATGACGCGCTTCGGCAGGTGCGATCAGCAGCTTCGATGGCATGCAACCTACGCGTGCACAGGTCGTTCCGAACGGGCCGCCTTCGATCAGCGCGATGCGCTCGCAGCGCTTGCGCACCTCACGGTACGCGGCCATGCCAGCCGACCCGCTGCCAATGATGGCGACCTCGACGTGCTGGATGTCCTTCAGCGACATAGCGTCCTGTCAATGGTTAGGCGAAAACACGAGATGCGAAACCGCGCTGGGAGCATAAGTGCAAATCCGAGTCATCAGTTCGCAAATGTATCTTTCGGTGCCGCCGTGATGCTGCGGCGGATGGCTGCAAGCGGCGCATCGTCGTCAGACTGTATGTCCCTTGCGTGTTCGCTGATGCCGAGCATTTGAAACAAGTCGTCGAGGTCGAGCGACATGGGATCGTTCTTCATCTTTCCGTAGAGATCGGTCATCACGGTGGTGCTGGTTGCCATATCTCCCGCTGCCAGCACTTGATCCGCGCTCCAATTGCTGGTGTTGCCACCACTGCGACGATTGATCGCTCGTAGCGCATCCTGTGCACCGATTCGATTGTCCGTCGCTTGGCGAAGTCGCACATCGACCAGCAGTCAGAAGATCGCGCCGCCCCAGTACTTGCGACCCCAGGTCGGCGTGTTGTCCAAGCCAAAGTCGCCGTGAACGGGCAGGCCTTTGGGCATGTCGCGCATTGACCAGCGCCAGACCGATTCGTGGTCAACGTGACCTGTTTGCGCGCGCGCTATCGGATTGACATAGGTCGCGTTGCCTTCGAGCAACCAGGCGTTGCGACGGGGGACTTTGGGCAGGGCGAGGTGGGCCATCTCGTGGACCAGCACCCAGTCCTCGCTGTACGCTGCATCCGTCACATCGCGTCCAACCTGCATCCGGATTGCCGAGTTGCCATAGCCATACGTGGTGCAGGTGACCACGCGATCGCCCGCGCTCGCGACAACTAGGAGACCGACTTCGTCGACCGGGAAGCGTCCGAAATAGGTCGCCACGGCTTCTGAGCTTCGGCGGACCCAGCGCAAGGCACGTTCGCGATCGATGCCGTGCGCACCATCGGCGAAAACTACATTGATGCGACCTCCACCAACTTCCAATGTCGAATGCGGTTGCGTACGCAGCGCCGTAAACGCTGCGACCGCCCTGGTAGCTGTTCGCCGCCATCGACGGGACGTTCAACAAAGTCGTGGCCGTAGCGAGCAGCCAGCAAACGATTCGCGCTGGTCGGGAGCGGGGTAAAACCAAGCTGTTGTCGACAATATTCAAGGAATCGTAGGAGTCATGCGAGGTCGACTCATGGTCGTCGATCCGGCGTGAACGCGGTTGAACCTACCGTCCGCGAAGCGTCGCGAGAGCGCGTTGCCCTCTCATTGCCTGGAACCACGCGCATGCCGCCTCGCCGGCG
>JAYUYW010000039.1:0-2885 GCA_043752325.1 Rhodanobacteraceae bacterium
GGCCAGCTTGATCTGGCTGAGGATCGCCAGGGTGCCAAGACTGCGGCTGCGCAAGCCCGGATCAAACCAGCTGTAAACCGCCGACAAGCCATTCGAGCAGGCGTCGGTCACGGCGACGGCGATCAGCGCTTCTTCAAGTCGGAACTCGATGAAGCAGGTTGGACTCCAGTCGGTGTAGAGGAATTTCTCAAAGTCGTCCGGCGTCGCGTCGTCCATGCCGCCGCCCAAGTGGCGAGCTGAAAGGTAACGTTGGTAAAGCGCGAAACGTTCGTCGCTGTAGCCGGCCTTGGTTATCGCGACCTGCACGTCGTTGTTCAGCGCCAGGCAACGGCGTTGGCTGCGATCTGGCTGGAACGTTGCGACCGGTACGCGTACCGGCGTGCAGGCGTGGCAGGCCGCGCAATGCGGCAGGTAGACGTGATTGCCAGCGCGCCGATAGCCGCGCGTCAATGCGTTTCCATAGAGCTGCGCCATATCCGGCGCGGATGGATCGATGACCAGATTCTGCGCCGTCCGTTCGGCGAAATAGCCGCAGTCATGCGGCAAGGTCTGGAACAGGCGCACCGTTTGCGGACGCACGTCGATGCTCACCTGACTGCGCCAATCAGCGCGAGAACTGGAACAGCGCGATCAACACGATGACGCCGGTGACCAACGCCATGATGATGAGCTTGAAGCGCTTGCTCGCCTCTACTCGTGCGCGTGCGATATCAGGAACGCTGCGCGACATCGCCAGTTCATCGGCGAAACGCACAGCTGGTTCAAGGCCGACCTCACGCAGGATCTGGCGCGCTTGGGTCTGGTCGTTGGAATTGACCACCCATACTTGCGGCCATGCGTCGCGTTCGTTGCCACCCGAGCTGTAACTGAAACGCTTCCATTGCCCGCCCTTCCAGCCGATGCGGTTGGTCAGCGTGGTTTCGATGCCGGCCTTGTTGAGCAAGTCGACGACGCGGTCAACGTTTTCGGCGCGGGGCGATGTGTAGATCTGTCTCATTCGTCGCCCTTCAGTCTTATCAGTCCTTCTTGCGCGGTGGAAGCAACAAGTCGTCCGGCGCGATCAAAAAACTGGCCGCGAGCCAAGCCACGTCCGCCTTGCGCTGTCGGGCTGTCGCAGGAATACAGCAACCACTCATCGAAGCGGAATGGGCGATGAAACCACATCGCGTGATCCAGGCTGGCGATCTGCACGTTCGATTGCAGGAACGAAAAACCATGCGGAAACATGCTGGTGACGATGAGGTGAAAGTCCGACGCATAGGCCAGCATTGCGCGGTGCATCACGTCGCTGTCCGGCGCAGTCTCGGTGAACCGGAACCAGACCTGGTTGTGCGGCGGACGCTTGACCGGGTTCAACTCATCGCGCGGATAGACGGGACGAAATTCAAACGGTCCGGCCCGACGCAACCAGCGTTGCAGCTTGGTCGGCAGCTTCGCAAATTGTTCTGCCGGCAACGGTGGCGGCGGAACGATGTCTTCGGGCGCCGGAACTTCCGGCATGCTCGCCTGGTGCTCGAAACCCTCTTCGGGCGTCTGGAATGATGCGGCGGCGTTGAATATGGTCTGACCGTGCTGGATCGCGGTGACCCGGCGCATCGAAAAACTGCCGCCATCACGGGTGCGTTCGACGTTGTAGATGATCGGCGCGTTGATGTCGCCAGCGCGCAGGAAATAGGCGTGCAGCGAGTGCGCGGCGCGTTCCTCGGGCACGGTTTGCTGCGCGGCGGAGAGCGCCTGGCCGAGCACCTGCCCACCGAACACGAAGCGCGTGCCAATGTCGCGGCTTTCGCCGCGGAACAGGTTGTCTTCGAGCCGTTCCAGTTGCAGCAGCGGGACGAGTTCGGCAGCGGGTTCGCTCATACGCGCGGATTCATCATGGTGCGGCACGTCAGTATAGCCGCCGCGAGAATGGCGACCATTTACTCGCGGTCGTCAGCTGGCGGTATCAGTCGCGCCAGCCCACTGGCCGCAATCACTTTGGTCCACGGAAACAGCGGACCGGGATCGACCCGACGCGGCAACATCACGCTGGTATCGTCACTGGCCGGTTCCAGCCGACGATCAAGGTCGGCATGCGCGGCGATGTAGCGCAGGTTGGGGTGATCGGTCTTCAACTGTCGCAGAAGCGCGAGCAGCGCGTCGATCTGCGCGATTGTGTAGGGCTCGGTAAAAGTCTGATGGCGCGAATCTTTCCACTCCGGATAGCGACCGAGATTGATCATCTCGATGCCGATAGAACGCGGGTTGTAGCCGCGAGTGTGATTGGCAACGCGCGTGTCGTCGACATAGCGATAAACCGCGCCATCCCGATCAACGTAGTAATGGCCACTGTTGCCGGTTTGCGTCGTTGGGTAATGCACCGCCTCGCCATACTGTCGCGCCATCGCGAGATCGGGCAATTCGGTGCAATGCATCACCACCAAATCGATTGCCACTGGTGCGCGTTCAGGCAGGCGTTCTTCGTACGGCAGGGGCGTGTGATAAATGTCCATGGGGGGAGCTTGGCACGAATGCGAATTCGGGCAAGTGGTAGCATCGCCGCCCTCCCGAGATTGGCAACGGCACCACGATGAAAGGAACGGTCATCCTCTCGCATGGACTGGAAAGCGGACCGCAGGCGACCAAGGTCACGGCGCTGGCGCGGGTTGCTCAAGAGCAGGGCTGGGGCTCGATCCGACCGGATTATCTGGATCTCGATGCCACTCGCGATCCGCTGCAAATCAGCCTTCGCATTGGGCGAGCGCTGGAGCAAACGCCGTGCGACGGGCGCGTGGTGTTCGGCGGTTCCAGCATGGGTGCCTACACGTCGGGATTGGCGTCGCTCACGCGTGCCTGCGATGGGCTGTTCTTGATCGCGTTGCCGGTAGCGATTGAAGGCTATCCGC
>JAYUYW010000040.1:0-2866 GCA_043752325.1 Rhodanobacteraceae bacterium
GGCATCGCGACTGCTGACCGCAGTTGCACGACGCCAGCGTTCACATCCACCGGCCTGACGACTAGTGGCGGTAGACCCTACATGCCGCTGCTGGACGGCAGCTATTCGGGCGCCATGAGTGATGGGGGACCGAGCGGGCTGTCACGAGCACGCCACGGTTGGATTGAAGTGATTACTCTCGCCAACCTCTCCGGTCCGATTGCCGCTGCCATCACTCACACGACTAACGGCTTTCCGGCGAGCTGCGCCACGGTCCAAAATCTGCCATCTAGCGCGGCCGGTATCTTGCGACCCAACGGCGGAATGATGGGTTCTGCAAGCGTTGTCCGGGCTGGTAGCGGAACCTTGCTCTCCAGTCGCGCCGAGGCTCTGAGCGGATTTACCGAGACCAGCCTGTTTTACGACGCAACACAGGTTGCTCCCGACCTGGCGTCCGTCAACCAAGGCGTTTCCGGTGCAGCGGTGTCGGCGAAAATCATCGACAGCCAAGGTCGCTGGCAAGTGCTGACTTACGGCCAGTCAGGCAGCGGCAGTCGCCCGATCGACGCCGTAAGTGCGGTGTTGATGGCATCGAGAGTGAAGAACGAATATCGGGCCGCTGTAGCGATAGGCGACGCGACCGATTGGGTGCTGACCCTTCCCACCAAACGGTTCTATACCGATCCGGCAATCGTCGGCACGGGTAGTCCCGCGCTGGCTCCGTTCGAGGAGCCGTTCGGCGCGCCCGGCAATTCGCGGCTATGCGCACCACATCGGCTGGTCGATCAAAACCAGAAAGCGTTTACAACCAACTTTATCTATTGCGAGCCGCAGCCCATTCACAACCCGCCATCGAACTATTTCTTCCTGTTCCAGGCTGCCAACGTGGTTGGCTTCCTCGGATCGTCGACAGCGTCGCCGACGAGAACTGGAGTCCTTGCAGCTCCAGAGCCGGCCGGAACATCGACCCCGTTCTTTCCATGGCACGCGCCTCCAGTGGTCGGCCCCGCGGGCTGGATGGACGTGAACCTTGCAGCGCGCAGCCATCGCCTGCCCGCATCGGCTGAAGGAAAAATTCTTTCCGGCATTCCCGTCATTGGCTATTCGGCCACCACGATTGCCAACAGTCAACGTATCGGCAGCAGCTTTACCACCAGCAGAGGGCTGTCGCCCAACGCATACGCCACTCGCCATGCAACCACGGTGGCTTGCACCAAAGCCACCGACGGCATGCCATGCGATTGACTCGGAAATCGCGCAAGCGAACGTAAGGTGAGGCGTTTCACAACAGCGCAGCTAATCAACCGGCACGGCCGATTCCATCGCCACTTCGCGATGGGGTCACAAACGAAGCCGGCGAAAACATAGAACATTCGTCCACGAGAAGGAAACGGCATCATGCGCAAATTGAACATCGGGTTGACGGCCTTGCTGGCCATCGCCGCAATCGGACCGGCACGCGCCGTGCATCTGGACCCCGGTGGCCAGGGCCAGGTGCTTTTGTTCCCGTACTACACGGCGCACGGTCACCAGCAAACGTTGCTGTCGATCTTCAATAGCAGCGATGCCGCGCAAGTCATGCAGGTCACGTTTCGCGAAGCGTTGAACGGTCGCTCGGTGCTGCAATTCAAGGTGTGGCTCGGCGCGGCCGATGTCTGGACCGGCACCGTATTTGCGCTTGCTGACGATGGCCGCCCCGGCGATGGGGCAGCGGTGCTGACTCGCGACCGCAGTTGTACGACCCCGTTGTTTTCCTCGAGTGGTCTCAGTACCACGGGCGGAACGCCCTACATGCTGCTCGGCAACGCCAGCTACTCCGGCACCCTGAGCGACGGCGGGCCGGACGACGTCGGTCGTGCGCGCCATGGTTGGGTTGAAGTGATCGCGTTGGCCAATGTCACCGGGCCGCTGGCCGCATCCATCAACTTCACCAGCAACGGCGTTCCTGCAAGTTGCGCGTCCGTGCAGGTTGTTCCGTTTGGGCCGAATGTTGCCACTCGTCCCAGCGGTGGCTTGATCGGCGCGGCCGGCGTGATTCGAGGGGAAGTTGGCACCTTGCTGGCGAGCCGTGCCGAAGCGCTCAACGGCTTCACCGAAATCAGCTTGTTCAACGACCTCACCCAACCGACACCCGATCTGAGCGCTGTCAACGATGGAAATCCCGGAGCGGCTGCATCGGCGATGGCGATGGATGATCGCGGTCGCCGCCACGCGCTGACCTATGGCGCACCGGGCAGCGGAAGTCGACCCATCGACGCGGTCAGCGCGGTGTTGATGGCCACACGCGTCAAGGGCGAATTCCAGACCGCCTCCTCCATCGGCGGCACGACCGATTGGGTGGTCACCTCGCCGACCAAGCCGTTCTATACCGACCCGGCGATCGTCGGCGCGACGAACCCTGCGCTGGCACCATTCGAAGAACTGTTTGCCGCGCCGGGAAACTCGAAAACCTGTGCGCCGTATCGGGCTTACAACCAGGAACAAAAAGTGACGACGCCACTGAGCGCAGATTGCGTCTTTGTACCGATTGGGCCATTCCCGTCACCACCCAGTTTTCCCAGCCAGTTCGTCACGCTTTTCCAGGCGGCGAACGTCATCCCGTACTACGTTGGCAGCAACATTTATTCTTTCAATCAATCGCAAGCCTTGGCTGCGCCCGGCCCGCCGCGCGCACAGCAACCCTTCCTGCCGTGGCAAGTTCTGCCATACGTGGGCAGCGCCGGGTGGACGGACATGAACCTTGCAACCACGCAGCGCAATCATCGCCTGCCCGCGTCGGCCGAAGGAAAAGTGCTGTTGGGACTTCCCGCGATCGGGTTCGCCGCCAGCAACATCATCAATTCCGCCGTGAGCAATGGCGTGCTGGCGAACTACGCCTACGCGGTCC
>JAYUYW010000041.1:0-7380 GCA_043752325.1 Rhodanobacteraceae bacterium
ACGATGGCAAAAAGACCCTGCACTTCCTGCGCCAGCAGGTGGACAAGCCGGTTGAGCGCCCAGACTTCTGCCTTGCCGATTTCGTCGCGTCGAAAGAGTCCGGAACGCAAGACTGGATTGGTGGTTTCGCCGTCACGGCCGGCATCGGCATCGACGAACACGTCGCGCGCTTCGAGCGCGATCACGATGACTACTCGGCGATCATGCTGAAAGCCTTGGCCGACCGGCTCGCCGAAGCGTTCGCCGAGCATCTGCACGAACGCGTTCGCCGCGAATTCTGGGGTTATCAACCCGAAGAAGAATTAAGCAACGACGACCGCATCGCCGAAAAGTATGCAGGCATTCGGCCCGCTCCCGGCTATCCAGCTTGCCCCGATCACACTGAAAAAGCTTCGCTTTTTTCGCTGATCGACGCCGTTACGAATGCGGGAATGGAACTGACCGAAAATTTCGCAATGCTGCCTACCGCGGCGGTTTCCGGCTGGTACTTCGCGCATCCAAAAAGCCAGTATTTCGTCGTCGGCAAGATCAGCCGAGAGCAGGTCGATGACTATGCCCGTCGCAAGGGTTGGAGCCGCCTCGAAGCCGAGCGTTGGCTGGCGCCGAACCTCGACTACGACCCTGAATAAGTCGCAGCTGCCATACCTCGACGCGGTGCTTGCTGGTCCGGGCGCTGATTTAGCCAGACCTTCGATGCCGCAGTTCGACAACCAAGTTGTATACCGAAACAAACGCCGGGAACAGATTTGCCATGACACCGACCGAGTCATTCTTGCCGAATGTGAAATAGCTGACCAAGAGGGCGCTGCCGAACACCGACAGCCACCAGAATGCGAGCGGCATGTGAACGCGGCCCAATTTGCGCGTGGCATACAACTGCACGAACCAGCGACTGGTGAATAGAAAGACGCCGAGGTAGCCGATCAGTTTCCACGGCGTCACGCCGATCAAGTGAATGTTGAACAGCACTTCATTCATGGCGCCCCCGGCAAATATTTTTCTCTTTACGCTTTCGCCTGTCGAAACGGTTCTGATCAGCCGTCTCGCTCAGCCAGCCAGTTGTGGATCGCCGGCGGCACGTCGCGCTGGGCGCGACCCGAAACGTAGATGCCGATGTGGCCTCCCTTGAACGCAATCTGCGTGTAATCCTTTGATGCCGTCGCATCAGCCAGCGCTCGCGACGCGGCTGGGGGAACAAGGTGGTCCTGCTCGGCGAAGATGTTAAGAATCGGCAGCTTCAACGTGGACAGATCCACCTTCTTGCTGCCGATCTTCAAACCACCCTTGAGCAGCTTGTTGCCCTGGAAGAAGTCGCGGGTGAACTCACGGAACGCTTCGCCGGCTTGGTCAGGTGAATCGAAGATCCATTTTTCCATACGCAGGAAGTTTTCCATCTCGTCCTTGTTGTCGAGGATATCGACCAGACCGATGTACTTCTGCTGGAAGAGGCGCACCGGCTTCAGCGTCAGGTAGGTGTAATTCATCATGTCGGCGGAGATGTTGCCCATGGTATCGACGCAGAGATCGATATCGATCTTGCGTGACCACTGGCCAAGCATGTTGTCTGGCGTGTGAAAATCGACCGGCGTCACCATGGTGATCAGGTTGCGAACCTTCTCGGGATAGATCGTCGAGAAGCACAACGAAAACGCGCCGCCTTGGCAGATGCCGAGCAGGTTGATCTTGTTGACGCCGGCGTTCTTCGCGACCGCGTCGACACTGCGACGAATGTAGCCGTTGATGTAGTCGTCAAGGTTCAACCAGCGGTCTGCGCCGTCGGTGTAACCCCAGTCGATCAGATAGATGTCTTCGCCTTGCGCAAGCAGGTTACGCACCAGCGATTTGTCTTCCTGCAGGTCGACCATGTACGGACGATTGACCAGTGCGTAAACGATCAGCGTTGGTGTCTTGGCGGTGGGCTTCTTTTCACCACGGAAGCGATAGACCACCACCTTGTCTTCGCGGTAAACCTCTTCCTTGTCGGTCACGCCAAAGTGCACTTCGTCCATGCTGCGCAGCGTCTTCAAGCCGGCAGCAAGCTTGCGCTGCATCGTGACGGCTTCGTTGAAGGCCTTGGTGGGTTCGATCTGGATCGGGTTCATCGGGTTTGGCTCCGGTCGTGCGTGGGCAGGCTCACGTCACTGCGTTAATGGCTGTCTAAACGCGTTTGTCGAATTGTCACGTCAGGACCTGGCCGCGCTCTTTCGCGTCGCCTTCTTCGATTTCTTCGTGCTGCGCGTCGATTTTGAATCGGTCTTCGTCGCCGTCTTCGCGGCGTCGGCAAAGCGGGCGATGCTGGCTGCAAACGAGGCTGGCTTGGTGTCGCTTAGAGCCTTCTTCGCTGGAGCCGCCTTCTTGCTGGCCGTCTTGGAGCGATGGGAAGACTTCGGCGTACGCTTGCTGGCGCGCTTGGCGACTGGCTTGCGGGCACGCGGAGTTTCCTTGCGCAGGCTGGTGCCCAGTTCCGTTTCCAATTTCGACACGGTTTCCGCTAGCACATTCGTGGCGGCCCTTCCTTCACGCAGCGCCTTCACTTCGGCACGCAGGATGGCGATTTCGTCCTGCAATTCGGCAACCGTGCCCGATTCGTTTGCAGCACGGAATTCGCGACGGAGTTCCTGCAGGCGCTTGCCGATGCTGTTCACTTCACTGCGTGTTGGCATGCCGAGTTCACCGGTGGTGCGCTCGGTTTCCTTCTGCATGTGGCTGCGCAACGCCATCTGCGCGTTGGCGTAGTCGCCATAGGCCTGGCTGAAATCGGGCGACAGCGCGACCTCCGCGTAGCCTTCTTCGGCTGCGTCGACCCAGAAATCGTAGAACGCCCGTGGTGTATCGATCGTCTTGTCGGATTCGCTGCGATTGGCTAGACGGGCCTGAAAAATCTGGTTGCCGCGCTGCGCGGCCCTGCCCATTTGCGTCTGATAGGCCTTGGATTTTTCCTGGAAGTCCATCAAAACCAAAAAACCTTTCTGGACCTGTTCCTGGCGCTCGCGCGACATGCCGAACGTCGGCAGTTGCAGCATCGCGCGCGCGTCGGCCATGCCAGGCAACGACATGAATTGGTTGGCCATCTGCTCGAAACCCTTGGCGCCATTGCCGCCGATATCGCGGAATGCGGACAACAGCAGATTTTCACTTTCCGGCAGCGTCGCATTCTTCATCGCGTCGAGCCACGGGTTGCTGTCGCCTGCGGAGTCCGAGGCCTGCGCAGGCATGCCGGCAGTGGCCATGGTCTGCAACATCGCGAAGTAATTCTTCATGCTCGCGGCCATGCGTTCGGCAACATCGTTGCTGGAACTGCCGTCGCTTCTGTCGCCCGCAGTGAACGCGCGCGCCATCGCCTCGAACGGATTGACCGGGGCGACAGCGAATGGATTCGCCACGATCGCAAACGGGTTCGCGGCCGGCATGAACGGATTTGCCGCAGCGGCGCCGGGCCAGGCGTTGCCAAACGGGTTGGCGGCGGCTTGTCCTGTCGACGCTTGCTTGAGTGCATCCATGTACTGCTGCGCCATGGCAGCCCAATCGGGCATGCCGGGCGTCTTGGCGTTGAAATCAAACATCGTTGTCTCCGTCAAAGATTCTGTTTGTTGAGATCGCCAATCGGCTGGCGAGCAGCCGCGCGCACGGCACGCACGGCGGTCGAGCGATTGCGCGTGTAGACGTATACGGTCGCAGGGGGCACGTTAAACCAAGCCACGCTGGCACGGCGGGCGCTGAGGTCGAGTTCGTCGAGCAACTCTCGCGACACCGGCCCGACCGGGGCATAGGTGAACTGGATGAAGCGGCCCGAGGGTTGCAACACGTTGAACGCGGCGACGAGGATCTCGCGCTGAACATCGCGGCTCATTGATAACAGACCAAGGCCGCTGACAACGGCATCGACACCGCTGGGCTCGGCGAATTTTTCGCGGCGAACCAGTGTGGCAAGGTTGCGCGCATCACCGCGCACCACTAGCGTCGCCGGGAAATGGCGCTTCAGCATCCGGTGCAAAGCGCCATTTAGTTCGACCACCATGAGCTGGTCGGGCTCGACACCATGTTCGATCAGTGCGCGCGTGAAAACCCCGGTACCGCCACCGAGTTCGATGATGCGCTCAACCGATTCCGGCAACTGGGCGATCATCGCGCGGGCCAATAGGCGACTGGACGGCGCCAGCGCCGCGATTGCGCGGGGATTCCGCAGCCATTGCTGGAAAAAGGCCCAGCGAATGGGCAAGTCGCGGATCGAAGCTGCGTCAATTGCCGCGGCAGCGGAAGAATGGCGACGGTGGGTCATGGGAAGGCCGGTTGCGACAGTTGACATGATAGCGCAGTGCAGAAAAACCGGCTGATTGTGCATATTCCGCGCCAGCGGAGACACTAATAGAAAGCCCCGCGACAGTCGGGGGAGAGAGTCGCGGGGCCGGGTTGCCGATAGCGAGGGGGCGCTATCGGCAGGGGGACTGGTATGGAAGTCGCGCTTGTTGGGTTACTCAGTAACCCCGGTCGTAGTAGTCATCACTATGCTCATAGCGCCCATTGTCGCTGTACCGATCGTCCCGCCGATGACCGCGATGATGACCACGACCGTTGTGCTGGCTGCGGTAGCCGCGGTGGCCCCGATCATGGTGGTTGTAGTAGACGACGCGAGACGGACGGTAGTACGGCTGGTAATATGGATCGTTGTACGAGGAATAGTACGGCGAGCCGCCGTATCCATACCCACCATACGACGAGTAACCGCCACTGACATAACCACCGCTGTACCCGCGGTGATGCCCATGGTCGCTGTACCCGATGCCGATGCCGGGGACCGCAATGCTAATGCCGAACGAGCCGCGCGCGAACGCCGCCGGGGCCGCAATACACATCGCAACCAGCGCCAGCATAGCCAGCGCCGCACGATGCAAGCGGGAGACACGAGCAATGAACATATCAACGACCTCAAGAATGGCGGGATCGGAGGCGATGCTGGCGGCGCGGTACTGAATCACCGCTTAGTGAAGAATGAACGCACCGACACGGTCGTCAAAGCGGCGCTGATCGTCAGCGGTGCCGCAATTCGTAACAGACGTGGATTCGCGGGTTGCGCTCGAAATCAAAGCCGATGGTGGCAGCGCTGACGTCCTCGATCTCAAAGTGGGGCAATGCGTCGCGGTCCAGTTTGAAGCGTCGATTGTTGTTTGAAAAAACGATGAGGCCCTGTGCGGACAAGCGTTCTCCGCATCGTTGCAGCAACGCAACGTGATCGCGTTGCACATCGAAATCTTCGGCGCGCTTGGAGTTCGAGAACGTCGGGGGGTCGACGAAGATTACGTCGTATTCGCCGCGCTCGTGTTCCAGCCACTCCAACGCGTCCGCCTGAAGGAGTTCGTTGCAATCATCACGATGCCCATTCAAGGCGAGATTGCGGCCAGCCCAGTCAAGATACGTGCCGGACAGATCAACGCTAGTCGTGCTCACCGCACCCGCTGCCGCCGCGTGCACGCTGGCAGTTGCGGTGTATGCGAACAAGTTGAGAAACCGTGCGCCACGCGCCAGCGTCTGCAATCGTAGTCGCAGCGGTCGGTGATCCAGGAAAAGCCCGGTGTCGAGATAGTCGTGCAGATTGACCAGCAGGCGCTGGCCGCCTTCGACGACGATCAGGAATTCACCGCGCTCGTCCATGCGTCCGTACTTGCTGCCGCCCTTGCCGCGGGACCGCGTCTTCACGACGGCGCGCTGGCGCGGCACTTCGAGCGCAGAGCAGGCGCCTTGCACCAGTTCGGCAAGGCGCGCGCTGGCGATGTGTTCGGGAATGTCCTTGGGCGGCGCGTATTCCTGGATGTGCAGCCAGGTCTGCACGCCGGCATCGGGACGTTCGGCCGGAACGCCAACATAGATGTCGATCGCGGCGGCGTATTCAGGAAGATCGGCGTCATAGACGCGCCATGCAGTGATGCCTTCGCGCTCGATGCGCTTGCGATGATGCCGCGCGATCTTTTTGATGCGATTGGCGACTGCTTGCGAACCTTCGCTGAGCGGCTTTTGCTCTGGTACGCGCGGCACGGATTCACCGCCAATGCCGTATCGATAGAAGCGACATTCCAACGCACCGTTGTACAAGGTATAACGCTTTTCCGAACGCAGACCAACGGCGCGGGCGAGCGCTTCGTCCGATGTAATCAGGGCCAGCGTCCAACCATCAAACTCAGCACGGGCACGATCGCCCAGCGTGCGATACAGCGGCGCGAGCGCGTCCTGCTGGCCTATGCGTTCGCCGTAGGGCGGATTACAGATCAGCAAACCGGGTGCCGTGCAGTCTTCCGGTTTGCTCAACTCCGCGACTTGCTGGTGCGCGACACGGATGACCTCGACAAGGCCAGCAGATTCGACATTGCGCTGCGCTTGCGAGATGACGCGAAGGTCGGCGTCGTAACCGAAATGGCGCCGTGTCTGCTTCGCCATGCCGGCTTCTGCTCGGGCTTTCGCGTCGTCGATCAGACCGCGCCACAATTTCTCATCGTGGCCAAGCCAACCGCTGAAACCCCAATAGTCGCGACGAAGGCCAGGCGCAACGTCGGCCGCCATCAGCGCCGCCTCGATCAACAACGTGCCTGCACCGCACATCGGATCGACGATAGCGCCACCCGCTTTCGCAATCGCCGGCCAGCCAGCACGGATCAGCATTGCACAGGCGAGATTTTCCTTGATCGGCGCTTCGCCCTGACCGATCCGCCAGCCACGGCGATGCAGTGGAGAACCAGAGAAATCCAGCGACAGCAAGGCGCGATCCTTGCGCAGCAGCAGATTGATGCGGATTGACGGCTGCGACGTGTCCACGCTGGGCCGCTCGCCATCGCGCATGCGGAACTGGTCGACAACTGCGTCCTTGGCCTTCTGTGCCAGATAGCGCGTGTGGGTCAACGTGCTGGCGGTGCTGACCGCGTCGACCGCGAGCGTGCCGGTGACAGCAAGGTGTTTACTCCAGTCGATCGCTTGCACGCCGTCGTAAAGCGCGTCTTCGTTCGGCGCGTCAAACTCAGCCAGCGGCATCAATACGCGACTGGCAAGCCGCGACCACAGGCAGGCGCTATACGCCGCCGCGATGCCACCACCGAAATGTACGCCGGCCAGCGCCTCGCGTACCTCGCCGGCACCCAGCGCGATCAGCTCATCACGCAGCAGATATTCCAGACCTTTCGGACACGTCGCAAAAAACATCTCAGTCGATCCCAATCAGCAACTGGCGGAATGCTTCCGCGCAGTACTCGACGTGGTCGGCCAGAGGATGGGTGTCATCGACCAGGTGCAACGTGTCACCGCGTGCCCGGGCGAACGCTATCGCATCATCTACCGGGCACAGCTCATCGCGCCATCCGTGCACCAGCACGGTCGGCACGCGCGCAGCATCGAACA
>JAYUYW010000042.1:0-7360 GCA_043752325.1 Rhodanobacteraceae bacterium
AGTTTCATGGCGAGCGATCCTCTTCGACAGGTGTTTGTTGGGTCGGAAGTGTTGGCCGACGGCCAACGCTTGATCTTGTATTAATCAATTACCGGATTCGATGACAAATCCGGCCATCGGGCGAGCACTGTTTTACCCATGCGACTGTAGGAAAATGACGACAATGATCCTGATCGTGAACTGCGCACGCCCCTCGCCGGTTCTGGCATCACGCTGGCGCCAGTCTAGTCCTCTCACCAAGCTCGCAATAGTGGCCGTGGCCGCATGGTTACTTGGCGCAATTTCCTTGTTCGTACTGGACCGGGTGTTCCCCTTGCCCTTGCCCAGCGAAGGCGGCGGCAGCACGGTGGTGCTGGCCAGTGACGGCTCGCCGCTGCGTGCATTCGCCGATGCCCACGGTGTCTGGCGCTATCCGGTGACGCTGGACCAAGTATCGCCGTTGTACGTGGATGCGCTGCTGACCTACGAGGACCGCTGGTTCCGCCGTCATCCCGGCATAAATCCTCTCGCCCTCGCCCGGGCGATTGGCCAGGGAATCTGGCATCGACGCATGGTGTCAGGCGGCTCGACGCTGACGATGCAGGTCGCGCGCATCCTTGCCGGAACGCCGCATACCGTCGTCGGAAAATTCCGGCAGATGCTTCGCGCGCTGCAACTGGAATGGCATCTGTCGAAGGACCAGATCCTCACGCTGTACCTCAACCACGCGCCCTTCGGTGGCGTCATCGAAGGTGTCGAAGCGGCGTCGTGGGCGTATCTGGGCAAGTCGGCGCAAAGCCTTTCGCAAGCTGAAGCCGCATTGCTTACCGTGTTGCCGCAGGCACCAAGTCGATTGCGGCCAGACCGGCACCCGGAGCTGGCGCGACGCTATCGCGACAAGGTGCTTGATCGGGTGGTCAGCCTAGGCTTGTGGACGCCGGCGCAGGTGCACGACGCGCGCATCGAAGGTGTCGCTGCGCGTTCGATGCGGCAGCCGTTGCTCGCGGCGCTGTTGGCCGAGCGACTGCGTTCCGAACAACCCCGACAGCGCCGCATCCAGACCACGATTGATGCCAGCCTGCAACGTGCGATGGAAGCGCGCGTCAGCGATTACCTGGCCCGTTTCCCGGAGCGCACGTCGGCGGCGGTTTTGGTGGTCGACAACACAACGATGGCGGCGCTCGCATACGTCGGCTCCGGCGAGTTCGGCGACGACGCGCGATTGGGACATGTCGACATGGTTCGGGCCTGGCGCTCGCCGGGTTCGACGCTGAAGCCGTTTCTGTACGGACTGGGGCTCGACGATGGCGTTATCCATTCCGAAAGCCTGCTGATCGATGCGCCGCAATCGTTTGGCGACTATAGGCCCGGCAATTTCGACATGGCCTACAACGGCCCGATCGGCGCAGCGCAAGCCTTGCGGCTGTCGTTGAATGTGCCGGCGGTCGACCTGCTTGATCGCGTCGGCCCCGTTCGCTTCGCCGCGCGCCTTGCCAACGCCGGCATCACTTTCCGATTGCCGCGCGGTGTGCCGCCGAACTTGTCGGTGATCCTCGGCGGCGTAGGTGTGCGGATGGAAGACCTGGTCGGCGCCTATGCGGCATTCAATCGCGAGGGCGTTGCCGGGACGGTACGATATCGGGACGACCAGGAATCGGCGGATCGACGCGTTCTGAGCGCAGGCGCAAGCTGGATCGTGCGCAGCATTCTCGAATCCAATCCGCGACCCGGCTACAACGCAGCAACCTTCGACCCCGGTTCGCGCCCGCCGGTCGCATGGAAGACAGGAACCAGCTACGGCTTCCGCGATGCCTGGGCGATGGGCACCACGCGCCGCTATACGGTCGGCATCTGGATTGGCCGACCCGACGGCACGCCCCTGCCCGGTCAATACGGTGCAGTCACTGCACTGCCACTTTTGTTCCAGGTGATCGACAGCCTCCCGCGAGCGGGCGTCGGTACGGCACCCGATGCAGCGCCCGCAACCGTCTCGAAAATCGATATCTGCTGGCCGTTGGGCTTGCCACCCGACCCCGCCCAACCGCAACTTTGCCAACGCAAGCAGGAAGCTTGGACGCTGGACGGCGTGGTGCCTCCAACACTGCCCGAGCGAGACAGCAGCAACTGGAGCGCTGGCCTACTGCGAGTGCGCGTGGATGCAAACACGGGCGAACGGCTGAGCTCCGGTTGCGTACACGCGGATGTGGTCGAACGCGAGATCGCGCGCTGGCCCAGCGTGGCCTATCCGTGGCTGGACGCTGCCACGCGACGCGCGTCACGCGTTCCCGCGCTCGCAGGCGACTGCCCCAACGATGGCCTCGACCAAGTCCAGACGCTGCACATTGACGGCATCGCCGACCACGCCAGCATCGCCAAGCCACCCAACAGCGACAAGCCTCCACAGTTGCGACTCCGCGCACTGGGCGCACAAGGCACGGTTTCATGGCTGGTCAACGCGCGCCTGACCGCAACCAGCAACGGCTCGCAACCGGTGGAACTCAGCTTCCCCGATTCCGGCACGCAAACCATCACCGCCCTCACCGACCGCGGCGTATACCAGCAGATCGAAATTCGGGTCTTGCGCTGAAGAAACGTCTTAACGGCCAGTACCATTGCCGCATAAAAGGAGGCTGCGCGGCAGCGGAGGATGCGTGTATGGCCGAGCTGTCACATTCTGGTTATTCGGATTGCGTGGTCTGTGGGACCGCAGACCACGTCGCCATGTGCCAGCGCAGACAATCAGAACCGTTGCGAGTTGGAATCTCAGGTTTGCAGGGCAGCGGCAAGAGCACGTTGGCGCGGCAAGTCCAAGGGATGTTGGAGCAACGCGGCGTTGCGACGACGCTCTTTTCGCTGGATGACTTCTACCTCACCCAAGGCGAACGTCTGCGCCTCGCGCGTGAGGTACATCCTTTGCTGGCAACGCGCGGGGTGCCGGGAACGCATGACTTTGAATGGCTGATCGATACCCTGGATCAGCTCTCCAGCGCGAGCGTGCAGCGGCCGGTGATGATTCCGCACTTCGACAAACATACCGATGATCGTACTGAGTCGAATCTGTGGCAGAAGATCAGCGCGCCGCCCGACGTAACCTTGTTCGACGGTTGGTGCGTTGGCGTGCCCGCGCAAGACGATGAGTCACTGCTCAAACCCATTAATGCGCTGGAACGCGACGACGACGATAACGGCATCTGGCGTCGCTGGGTGAATACCAAGCTGCGCGAGCAATACGAACCGATCTGGCGTTCTCTCGATACCCTGATCGTATTGCAGGCGCCTTCGTTCGACGTCGTTGAGCGCTGGCGCGGTCAGGCTGAGCGTAAGCGGTGCGCGCAGGGTGACGCCAGCGCGCTGTCGGGTGACCAACTCGCGCGCTTCATTGCCCACTACGAACGGCTCAGTCGGCAAGCGCTGGAGACGCTACCGGCCTGCGCTGACCACTTGCTGCTACTTGATGCCGAACGCAATGTGCTTGCAGTCGAACATTCCCGCAGCCATCCGTCGCAATGACCATGACGCGTTCAAAGTCGTCGCACCAGCGCGTGGCACACTGGCCAGATGCATGAATTGATCGACAGCCACAGCCATCTCGATGTCGACGAGTTCGACACTGATCGCGATGCCGTGATCGATCGGGCGCGGGCTGTAGGTGTCGCTCGCCAGATCATCCCGGCCATATCCAGAGCGGGCTTTCAGAAGTTGAAATCGCTTTGTAGCAATGTCGATGGCCTGTTTGCCGCATACGGCATGCATCCCGCCTATCTCGACGAGCATCGCGAAGGCGATGTCGAACATCTAGCTGATTGGTTGCAAGACGAACAGGCCGTTGCCGTGGGCGAATGCGGGCTCGACTACTACGTTGAGGGTCTGGATCTGGATCGACAGCGCGCGATGTTCAACGCGCAACTGGGACTGGCGAAAGAACTTGACCTGCCAGTGATCGTGCATGCCTTGCGCGCCGTCGAAGACGTGATCCTGGCGCTGCGCCGGGTTGGTGGCTTGCGTGGTGTAGTGCACAGCTATGGCGGCAGCGCGGAGCAGGCGCAGCGCCTTTGGGAAATGGGCTTTCACATCGGCATGGGCGGGCCAGTCACGTATCCGCGTGCGCGTCGCTTGCGCGAGATTGTCGCGTCGATTCCGATCGAATTCCTGTTGCTGGAAACGGATGCTCCCGATCAACCCTTGTCGACCCATCGCGGAGCGCGCAACGAACCGGCTTACTTGGTCGAAGTGCTGGCCGTCATCGCCAGCCTTCGTAATGCCGATCCTGCTGAAGTTGCCGCCGCGACTACGCGCAATGCAGTGGAACTTTTTCGATTGCCTGCCCTGCCGCAGGCATTCGCTGGAGAACGGAAAATATGACGAAGCAAGATGAATCCTCATCGCAGGCGGACGGCCTGCAATCGCTCGCGGCACAGATTGGCTGGGACGATTTCATCAAGGTCGAGCTACGCGTCGGCCGTATCATCAGCGCCGAGGTGTTCGCGCAGGCGCGCAAACCGGCCTATGTGCTGCACGTGGATTTCGGCGACGCGATAGGCGTGCGAAAGTCGAGTGCGCAAATTACCGGGTTGTATCAACCCGAAGTTCTGGTGGGAAAGCTGGTTGTCGCCGTCGTGAACTTCCCGACCAAACAGATCGGTCCGCTGCGCTCGGAATGTCTGGTAACAGGGTTTCACAATGAGAACGGCGATGTCTCTTTGTGTGTACCTGATCGCGATGTGCCGTTGGGGACCAAGTTGCTTTGAATCTTGATTCGTCATTACGCGCGAAGGATCTTGCGCGTAATGGCGAAGGCAGCGAGAGATTCGGCTCTTCTACAAGCGCGCCAGACGCTCGCGCAATACGTCGAGGCGCAAATCGGCACTGGCACCCGGCGAAGTGCGTGTGGCAAGGCTCCCTTCCGGCGTCCGTCCCGAACCGGCTCCATCCTTCCCTTCCGCAGCAGCGCGATATGCCTCGCGGAACGGAACCCCGGCAACCGCTGCTTCGATCGCAACATCGGTAGCGTACATTGCCGGTTCGATTGCGGCTCCCATGCGCTCGGCATTCCAGCGTAGATTCGCTAGTAGGTCGGGCAGCAGCGACAAGGCGCCAAGGCCATGGCGAAAGCCATGGATCACCGAACCCTTGCCGAGTTGCAGGTCGCGTTGATATCCCGACGGCAGCGACAACAGTTGTTCGATCTCGGTTCGTGCTGCGGCAACGGCGGCGTAGCTGGCGCGCATCAGTTCGATCACATCGGGATTGCGCTTGTTCGGCATGATCGAACTGCCGGTCGTGTATTGATCGGGCAATTCGACGAAACCGAATTCGCTGGTCGTGAATAGCGAAAGATCCCAAGCCAGCCGACGCAGGTCCAGCACGGCTGCAGCGAGCGCTTCGAGTGCGGCCATTTCGAATTTGCCACGCGAGAGTTGCACGTAGATCGGATTGATCTGCATGCGCGCAAAGCCGAGCGCCTGCGTGGTGTGTTCGCGATCCAGCGCAAGGTTGACGCCGTAACCCGCCGCCGTGCCCAGCGGATTCGCATCGATCAGCTCCAATGACTGTTTGGCGCGCCAAAGGTTGTCTATGAAGGCTTCGGCGAATGCGGCAAACCACATTGCGGTCGATGACACGACGGCGCGTTGCAGATGCGTGTAGCCTGGCATCGGCAGCGGCGATTCGGCAGCTCGCAAAAGGCAGGTTTCGGCAATAGCGTGGTTGGTTGCGATCAACTGGGCCAGACGCTCCTTCAACCACAGGCGCATCGCGACCAGCACCTGATCGTTGCGACTGCGACCGGTGTGGACGCGCTTGCCGGCGTCGCCCAAGCGCTCGGTCAGTCGTGCTTCGATGGCCGAGTGGCCGTCTTCATATTGGTCATCAAGCACGAATCGACCCGCGCGAAAATCTTCGGCCAGAGTTTCCAACTCGCGCTTGATCGCAGTGGCATCTTCGGCAGTGACGATGTCTATATTGGCAAGTCCTTCGACGTGCGCTGCGCTGGCGGTGATGTCGTGGAGGAACAGTTCGCGATCCAGCACTACGTCATCGCCGGCGAGGAATTGCATGATCCGTGGATCGACCTGCGTGCCCGACTTCTGCCAAAGCAATCCGCTCATTGCCATTCCCCGTTGATCTGCGATTGGGCATTCAATGCGACGCCAGCCAGTTCCGGAAAGCCCAGCCCTAGATTGATGTTCTGCATGGCTTGAGTTGCCGCGCCCTTGAGCAGGTTGTCCAGCGTCGCGACCACGACCACCCGCTTGCCACCCGGTGCGACCGCAAAGCCGCCGATCTGCACGCCATGGCAACCGGCGATCTGACTGACCCAAGGCGCATCGTCGATGACTTCGATCAACGGCTCGCCGGCGTAGTGCTGGGCAAACCTTTCGCGCACTTCTTCGACGGTCACTGGTGTTTGCAACCACATGTTCACCGTCATCGTGATGCCGCGGAAATGTGGCGCGACATGCGGCATGAATTCAACTGGCACGCCCAGATGCAACGCGACTTCGCGCTCATGGACATGGTTCACCAGCGAATATGGCATGAGATTGCCGCGCAGTTTTGCCACGTCGTTGCGGTCTGACGGCGCGGTGCCAGCGCCCGAGTAGCCCGACACGCCAAAGCACTGCGGCGGCCCCGCCAGTCGATCCAGCAAGGGCGCGATCGCCAGTTGCATGGCAGTCGCATAGCAACCGGGATTGCTGATGCGGCGCTGGCCGTCGGAGCATTTTCGATTGAGCTCCGGCAAGCCATAGAACCATGCCGGATCGAAGCGATGATCGGCGGACAAGTCGACGACGAGGCTTGGCGGCGACGTCGCATCGATGGCCGAGACCAGTTCCGCCGCCTTGCCGTTCGGCAACGCCAACACGACCACATCGGTTTTCCGCTGCGCGACGTCGGCATGCTCCATCGCCTCGTAATGCAGGTCGCCGGAATAGCGAGCAACATGATCGGCAATCCGATCGCCGGCGCGCTCGCGTGACGACACAAACGCAAGCTCGAGTTTCGGATGCGCGGCAATCAGCGCGATCAACTCGGCCCCGGTGTGACCGCGTCCGCCGACAATTCCGATGGATGTTTTTTCCGTCACGCTGGTCCTCCCACTGGCAGCAGAGTTGCCGCGCGAGTGCGGCAATGTTCGACGCACCGCCGGATCTCATCAAAGTCCGAAATGCCATACCAGAACGCACGCCAATCTTCCTGTTTGAAACAACCATCGGACTCGTTGTAATAGAACGGGTTGACTGGATTGCCATGGCGCGAGCGCCAGAACAGTTGCGGCGTTTCCTCCCGCATCACCTGCCAGACTGCGCGGCCAAGACCCTCGCCTTGCGCATCGTCAAGTACGGCGAATTTGTCGAGATAGGTTTTGCCGTCGACATCC
>JAYUYW010000043.1:0-17175 GCA_043752325.1 Rhodanobacteraceae bacterium
TGCGTGCGTCGTTGGCATTCACCAACACCGAGGCGGAGATCGACTCACTTGTCGTCGCCATCAACAAGCTACGCAAGTTGCTCGCCTGATTCGGCTCCGTTTTCTCTCGCGCCTACCGGCGCACCTCTTTTGCCTTCTTCCTCCGGCAGCTGGTCAAGCGTTTCGCCGTGCTGGCGCCCGCCGCCCCACCTTTCTGCTCGGAGAGAAACGTGGGCCAAAGATGCGCCCGTGGCGGGTCGGTCTTTCGGTGAAGCCGCACGACTGCGCTAGCTGGCTACGGGGTTCGCTGAAGGCGCATCCCTGCGCCCGCAGCGAACTGGCCGAATCCATTCGGCCACCCTTTGGGCATCTCCTTCGCCAACTCGCCTCCCCGAAACGGGAGGTAGGCCAAAAGAAAAACCAGCACAGCGCAGCTGCGCTGTGCCTTTGAGCCACGTGCCCGTTCCTGTGGGCGAGTGCTGGACGGGCCAGCCGCTTGCGGGGGCGCGACGGACCCTGCGGATTCGGACGCGTCAACAAGGCAGACGAGTTGCCGATGCGGTCGGCACTGGTCACGGAAAACGCGAGCGGCTTTTTCGGCGTTCCGCTCCGATTCCGCCAAGCCGCGCTCTACTGCTGGTCGACCATCACCAAGGAAGCAACCATGCCCACCGTACACTTGCGCCTGACCGGCGGCGATGACATCGCCCGACTTTTGATCGATGAAATCTCCGGCCTCGAAGGCGTCGACAGTGCAGAAGAGATCGCCGACCTGATGCCGCACATGGACGATGACGATTCCAGCTCCGCCGGCCTCAGCGACGACATGGGCCCCGGCTTTCACAGCATCGAGGTGGAAGTGTCCAACGACACCGTCGCACACCGCGTCCGCGAGCTTGCGCGAGAGCTGTCAGAGCAACGCGGAGCGGTGTTGGAAATTGTTGATGATTTGTAGTGATCCGAGACGCAAGGCGGCATTCTTTCTAGGGATGTTCTGAACAAGTCCGCACGGGCGTCACCGAACTGTCTGCCCGCAGATCCAGGCGCGTCGGCGAAGACAGACTGGCCGTCTGACGAGGCGGCGCAACGCGGAGCTGCGGGCAGACAGATCGGCCCCAACGTGTTGATTTCATATAACGGGGTGATGCCAGAAAGGTCCCCGGATCGACGAGCGCGGCTTGACCAAACGGCCAGCCTGCACGGCGCCACGCACCTCAATACGTGAACCTTTCTGACATCTTGCCGCCTGCGTGGACTTGTTCAGAGCATCCCTAGAGGACTAGGCCGCAACATCCACGTGATCAACGCGGCTGCTGGGCGCAGGTGTCGCTTCCCCGTCTTCGCGGATTTCATCAAGGTGGAACGCCATCACCTCGCGGAACTTGGCTTCCGCTTCCACGACCGTATCGCCAGTGGTGACACAGCGAGGAAATTCCAGCCCTTAGGCCTAGTAGTTGGTCCCAGCGTGTTCGATGAGGATGGCGTGTCGAATAGTTCTACCTTTTGAGTCCTGAAGCCTTGAGAATACTGCTGAGCTTCGATGGTTCCAATTTATTCTGGGTTGCCGGCCTAAACTGAGCGGATGTCATCGATCGGCGCCAATTTGCTCGCGGCCACTCGGCGCCTAATCGGTGACGAAACGGGCGTCGAGGCGAGGATGCTGCTTGGGCATGTTCTCCAACGTGACTCAACCTGGTTGTATGCGCACGTCCGCGACGAGTTGAGCAGCGGGGATGCGGCACGATTCGAGGCCCTGATCGCGGAACGGCTGCGCGGCGTGCCGGTGGCGTACCTGTTCGGATCTCGCGGGTTCTGGTCGATGGATCTGGTGGTGACTTCTGACGTGTTGATTCCTCGGCCTGAAACGGAGTTGCTGGTCGAGTTGGCCTTGCAGCAGATTGCCACTGACAGGGAAGTGGAGGTAGCCGATCTCGGCACCGGATCGGGTGCGATTGCGCTGGCACTCGCACGTGAGCGTCCGCATTCGCGCGTGCTTGCGTGCGACGCGAGTGCAGCCGCGTTAGCGGTGGCGCGCGGCAACGCGGAGCGCTTGGGACTGGCGAATGTGAGTTTTGCGCAAGGCGATTGGTTTGCGGCGGTTGGCCATGCGCGGTTCGCGGTGATCGCAAGCAATCCACCGTACATCGCTGATGGTGATGCGCACCTGCAACGTGGTGACCTGCGTTACGAACCTGCGTTGGCGCTGTCCTCAGGCGAGGACGGGCTTGATGCAATACGCACGATCATCACGGGTGCGCCGGACCATCTGCTCGATGACGGTTGGCTATTGCTGGAACACGGATGGCACCAAGGAGCTGCCGTGTGCAGGCTGCTTGGTGCTGCGGGGTTCGCTGATGTGGCGACCCACCGCGACCTGTGTGATCGCGACCGCGTGTCGCTCGGTTGTTTTCGGTTGTCGAAGCGCGTCAGCGACGCTGCCTGACGGTATCGCGTACTTGCGGACAGCGGAACACAGCAAACGGACGACGGGACACGCAGCCCCGCGCCGGGTTCATGCGGAATGCAAGCTGACCAGGCGAACATGATTCGAATCCGGGCCGCGTCGTCGCCCGTTTCTTTCAGGTCACCGATCGAACAGGAGCCCACCATGAAACGCCGCACCCTACTGCAAAGTATTGCCCCGCTTTTCGCTATCTCTTTGCTACCTGCCTGCGCGAACAGCGCACCGTCTGGTTCGGCCGCCGCCAGCACTGGCGATGCCGGCATCACGCCGTTGAAGAAGAGCGATGAGGAGTGGAAGCAGATTCTCAAGCCAGACGCTTATGGCGTGTTGTTCGAGGAAGAAACCGAGCGTTCCGGCACCAGCCCGCTCAACGCAGAACATCGCGACGGCACCTTCGTTTGTGCGGCGTGCTACCTGCCACTGTTCGAATCGAAAGCGAAGTTCGAAAGCGGCACCGGTTGGCCGAGCTTCACCCAGCCGATTGCCGGCCATATCGACACCAAGCGCGATTTCAAAATGGTCTTCCCGCGCACCGAATATCACTGCGTGCGTTGTGGCGGCCATCAGGGCCATCTGTTCGACGACGGACCGCAGCCTCGCGGACAGCGCTGGTGCAACAACGGGGTGGCGCTGAATTTCGTTGTCGCCGGCGAACAACTTCCAGTATTGAGGAGCTGACATGAAAGCACGACAATCTTCGACTCTATTCACCTTGCGCGTCGGCGTTGCATCGCTGCTGATGGGCGTACTCGCTGCGTGCAGCCAGGCAGACACACCAGCGAACGATGCTGCCATGAAACCCGCGTCAGCCAAGCCCGAAATCGCGATCTTCGCCGGCGGCTGCTTCTGGTGCATGGAGGCGCCGTTCGACAAGCTGGACGGTGTCATCTCGACCACATCCGGATATACCGGCGGCAACAAGGCGGACCCCACCTACGAGCAGGTTTCGTCCGGCAGAACCGGGCACACCGAAGCCGTGCAGGTGGTCTATGACCCGGCCAAGGTGGGATACCAGAAGCTGCTCGACGTGTTCTGGCAGAACATCGACCCGGTTTCGACCGATGGCCAGTTCTGCGATCACGGCAACCAGTACCGCAGTGGCATTTTCTACAGCAACGAGGAGCAGAAACAGCTCGCTGAAGCGTCGAAGAAGAAGTGGGAAGACTCCGGCAAGTTCAGTTCGCCGATCACCGCCGAGATCACTGCGGCGTCAACCTACTATCCGGCAGAGGGTTATCACCAGGATTACTACAAGACCAATCCGGTCCGCTACAAGTTCTACCGCAACAACTGCGGCCGCGACAATCGCCTTGAGGCGGTCTGGGGCAAGCAGGCTGGTTAAGTGATCTGCGCGTGATGGGATGAAGCGTGTTGATGGGTTTCATGGTGGAATCTCCTTGCGGAGGTTCCGCCCTGCGTTTCAGGGTCACGCGAGTTGCATTTGTCGGGTGAAGCGCTTTACAACAGTCGAGCTGGTCAACCTCCGCAGGAGATTCCACCGCTCGCACGGCTCAACCTAACCCGCGCTACGCCGCGCCGGTGACGCGATTCGGTCTTTAAACCGCGCGCGGATCGCACTTTCGATACCCGCTGCATCGAGCCCGGATTGGGCCAGCAACTCCTCGCGGCTCGCATGTTCCAGATAGCTGTCTGCGAGCCCAAGTTGCAGCACGGGCATCACGATATCGTGGCGCGCTAGAAGCTCGGTGATCGCGCTCCCGACGCCGCCGGCAATCGCGTTTTCTTCTATCGTGACTATGGCGTCGTGGCTGCGCGCCATGGACAGGATCAGTTCTTCATCGAGCGGCTTGACGAAGCGCAGATTGACGACCGATGCATTGAGACTCGCAGCCACCTTTTCTGCTGGCGCGACCATACTGCCAATGGCGAGCAGAGCAATTCCCTGACCACGGCTGCGGACCTCGCCCTTGCCGATTGGCAATGTAGTCAGCTCCGCATTGATCATGACGCCAGCACCACCACCACGCGGATAGCGAACCGCCGCCGGTCCCTCGTGCTTCAGGCCGGTCGTCAGCATCTGCCGGCACTCGTTTTCATCGGCTGGCGCCATGACCACCATGTTCGGGATGCAGCGCAGGTAGCTGAGATCGAAACTGCCGCAATGCGTCGCACCATCCGGGCCGACCAAGCCGGCGCGATCAATCGCGAAGAGCACGTTGAGATTCTGCAAGGCCACATCGTGGATCAACTGGTCATAGGCGCGTTGCAGGAAGGTGGAATAGATCGCGACAACCGGCTTGCCGCCTTCGCAAGCCATGCCCGCCGCGAGCGTGACGGCGTGTTGCTCGGCGATCGAAACATCAAAATAACGCTTGGGATATTCCCGCGAAAAACGGACTAGACCGGAGCCTTCGCGCATCGCCGGCGTGATGGCGTACAGGCGCGGCTCGACCGCCGCCGCGTCGCACAACCAGTCGCCGAAGATGTCGGTGTAGGTCGGCGTGCCAGCCGCTTTCTTCAAAATCCCGACACCGGGATCGAACGGGCTAACCGCGTGGTAGTCAATCTGCGCCTGTTCGGCGCGCGCATAGCCCTTCCCCTTCTTCGTAATGACGTGAAGGAGCTGCGGGCCTTTCAAATCCTTGACCGTGCGCAGCGCATTCATCAACGCGGGCAGGTCGTGGCCGTCGATGGGGCCGGTGTAGTGGAAACCGAGTTCCTCGAACATCGTTGATGGCACGAACATGCCCTTGGCATGTTCCTCCCAGCGCTTGGTCCATCGCCACAACCAACCGCCGCGCGGTAACGCGCGCTTTGCCCGGTCGCGAATCGCATTCAAGGTGCGACTGGCGAGTAGGCGGGCGAGCATTTTGGTGAGCGCCCCGACGTTTTCGCTGATCGACATCTGGTTGTCATTGAGGATGACCAGCATGTTTGGCGCGACATCGCCGCCGTGGTTGAGTGCTTCGAACGCCATGCCGGCGGTCATTGCACCGTCGCCGATCACGGCGACCATTTGTCGATCATCGCCTTGCCGTTGAGCTGCAATCGCCATGCCGAGCGCGGCGCTGATCGACGTCGACGAATGACCAACTCCAAACGTGTCGTAGTCGCTCTCCTCGCGACGAGGAAATGGCGCTAGGCCATCTTTCTTTTTGATCGAGGTGATGCGGTCGCGGCGGCCGGTGAGGATCTTGTGTGGGTAACACTGGTGGCCAACATCCCAGACCAGCCGGTCGTTTGGCGTGTTGTACAGGTAATGCAGCGCGACGGTTAGTTCGATCACGCCGAGGCCTGCGCCGAAATGCCCGCCGGAACTGGCGACCGATTCAATCAGGTAATCGCGCAGTTCGCGGGCAACGTCGGGCAGGGCGTCCTCGTCGACACGGCGCAGGTCGGCCGGCGTGTCGATACGGGACAAATGCGGATAGCGGGAACTGTCGATCATTGCGACCACGGCGAGAAACAAGCCGTTATTTTCGGTCAGCGTGGCTGATGGGGCAAGGAAACGACGTGGGCAGTCATCGGGCGAGCCGCGGGCGATTCAGTTTGCGAATTGAGCGCGGCGTGGTTTCTTCGGCAAATGCTGGGTGAGGAATTCCATCTGGTCGACAAGAATATTGCGATTTGACAGGATCAAATGTTCAACCCAACTCGGCCGATACGGGACCGCCAGCAGGGGCATGTGCGCCTGCTGCGGCGTGCGGCAACCCTTGCGATGATTGCAGTGCAGGCACGCGGTGACGACATTCGCCCAGCAGTCTTCGCCGCCCTTGGCCAGTGGTTTGACGTGGTCCCGCGTCAATTCACCACGCGAATACTGCTGGCCGCAATACAGGCATAAACCACGGTCGCGGGCGAACAGGGCAGTGTTCGTGAGAACAGGCGATGGATCGCGCGCGGCACCACGGGCTTGGCCGGTGCTGGCAATGATCGGATGCAGTTCGATCAAGCTCTGCTGACCGGTCTTTCGATTGTCACCGCCGTGGATCGTCAGGCAGGCATCGCCCAAAGTCCACGAAATCGCATCGCGCACGTAGAGGCACACCGCGTCCTGCCACGAAATCCAGTCCATGATCCGGCCGGCCGCATCCAGCGACAACACGCGCGTGCTATGCAACGCACTGTTCGCGGGCAACAAGTAAGGACTAGTTCGGGACTCCAGCATGCGGGCCTCCACGACGGTTGCGGCGGAGCATAGAGCAATTTCATTGCGCATCGTAAGCGATCGGCGTTGCTGTCGACGAGCTGGTGCAATCAATGATCGTGCGCAGCCGGCATTGCCGACTCGTCGCCAGGAGCTTCATCGCGGATCACGAATTGGGCAGACTGATTGCCACCGTTGGCGAAGTTGAAAGTGATTGCCACGGCCGTGCCAGGCATTGGTGACTGAGCCGGCTGCATCAGCATGATGTGCTTGCCGCCCGGTGCGAACACCACGCTTGAACCGGGCGCGATGACGAGATCGCCGACGGGGCGCATTTGTGACACATCGCCGACCAGCACTGTCTCGTGCAGTGAGGTGTCATTAAAACCTTCCGCCTCGGCGGCGTTGATCGTGATCGGCGCATCACCAGCGTTGTGCAGGGTGGCATAGCCAGCCAGCATTGTTGCGTTAGGCGGCGCACTGCGTACCCAGGCATCGCGGATTTCGAGTTTGCCGGCGGCAAATACCGGCGTTGTGAGCAATAAAATCAGCAAGGCGATCCTGGAAAAGCTGCTTTTTACGATTTTCATCGGAAACTCCCGGCGCGCTCGCTATGATAATTCTTCCGTCTGCCGCAGCGTGTCGCGCGTGGCGACTTGTCGCGTCGTCGGTCGTGATCGACTCGTCGCGTTGTCATGCCAAGGAGTTGTCGAGATGTGCCAGTCATCGAAAGTGAGCCTTTCAATCTTTCTAACGTGTGCCATTGCGCTGCCGGCACTGGCCGCCGACCCGGACGTCGCGGTCACCGTCTATCGCAGCGACAGTGATGCCTTGTTCGTCGGCGGCGGGTCACCGGTTGCTGATGGCTACGCGATTGTCCACGAGCGCCGCTCAGTGGAACTGACCGGTGGCCGCCAGTCTCTTAGCATTGACGGCTTGCCGACGACACTTGACCCCGAAGCGGTAGCGCTGGAAATCGGCGAGGCGAAGATACTCGCTCAGCGCGTGCTGTCTGCCGGTGACAGCGGCACGCTCGCTGCCCATCGCGGCGAGCGCGTTGAAGTGACGACCATGAATTCTTCCCCCGTTAGTGGTGTGCTGGTCGGCGTCGATGGCGATGGCATCAGCTTGCGCGACGACAACGGCAGCGTGCGATACGTGCGCGAATTCGCTTCCGTGCGTTTCCTGGAATCGACCGGCCGATCGGGAAGCGTGCTGCAGGTGACCGTCGATGCCAGTGCGGGTTCGTTGCCGGCGACGTTGACCTATCCGACTTCCGGCCTTGGCTGGCGGGCAGCGTACTCTGCACTGCTGGAATCATCGAGCAGCTGTCGCCTGCGCCTTGATGCGCTGGCCAGCATCGCCAACCGTAGCGGTCGCGACTACGACGCGGCGGCCTTGAAACTGGTTGCCGGTGAGCCGAATCGGGTGAAAGATATTTCAGCTCAAAAATTTGCGATGGACTCCGTCACGGTTTCAGGCTCACGCATGTCAGAGATGCCCGCCCAGTCGTCGCTGGGAGACTTCCGTGTCTACACACTTGCAAGCAAACTGGACCTGCCCGACGCCAGCGTCACCCAGGCGCCGCTGTACGCGTCGCGCGAGCTGGATTGCGAACGCACCTGGCTGTTCGAGAACGGCCAGCGCTGGACTCCAGACAAACCCTATATCGTCCCGGGCAACGAAGGCCGCAATAGCGGCGCGGTGGTCAGCCAATTGCAGTTCAAAGCGGCGGAAAACCTCCCGGCCGGCACCCTGCGCGTGCTGACCCGCGACGCCGACAACCGCATCGAATTTGTCGGCGAGGATCGTGTAGCCGATACTGGGCAGGGCCGGTCCGTCTCGTTGACGCTGGGCAATGCGTTCGACCTGACCGGCAGCCGCGAGCGCAGCGCGTTCAGTGTGGATCGCGGAGCGTATCAGATGAACGAAGCGTTCCGAATTACGCTGGAAAACACCGGCGAGCAGGCTCGGACAGTTATCGTTCGCGAACATCCCTATCGCTGGCGCAACTGGACGCTCGCCAGCTCATCGCAGAAGCCCGCCAATCAGTCTCCGGACACGCTGGATTTCGCCGTCAGCGTGCCGGCGAAAAGCAAGGTCAATCTCGACTATGCCATTGATTATTCATGGGTTGCGGGCGACGAATAGGCCGTTCTTTAGTTGCGTGAACGCGGTCGGCAGGCTAGTCTCGTCGGCTGACTGAAGCATTCGGCACGTCGTGCCGTCGGAGCCTGATCTTGAACCTTCATCTTTTGCGCTGGTGCGCCGCCGCGGGCTTGTTGCTGGCGGCTCCGCTTTCTCTTGCCTGTTCGGGCGCCTTGCACATCGAAATCGAACACGAGGGCGTCTACGCGCTGGACTACGCGAGCGTTATCGCCAAACAACCCAATCTGGCCAATTGCCGCGCAGAACAACTGTTGCTCAGCCATCGCGATGGCGACGTGCCGATGCGCGTGGTTGCCGACGACAAGGGTGATTTTGGCCCGGGCAGCCGCATCGAATGGATCGGCCATCGCCTGCGTGGGCGGGAAAGCTACAACGATCACTTCAGCGTCAACAACGTCTATCAGTTGCGCGCCGCCGAGGGCAGTCATCCCCGAATCACCGACGCAAACGCCAGCGGTAGCGGCGCGGCCAGCCTTCAACGTGTACTACACCTGGAAGAAGACCGGATGATGATCCGGCTTGACCAGTCGCAGCAGGAAATCGGCAGTGAACCCGATGTCTGGCAGTGGGGAAAAATGACTCAGGTCGACCCGAAACCGTTCGCGGTGCCGTTTAACCTGCCCGACCTGTCGGCAGATGGCGAGATGACCCTGGCGGTCAGTTTTCGTGGCTTGTCGGCGTACTGGAAAAATCCGACCGACAAGAACCAGCAAATGCATCACCGCGTCGAAGTCAGCGTCAATGGCAGCGAGGTTGGCGCGTTTGAATGGGACGGGCGCGACGAAGTCGAGAAAACTGTGCAGGTGCCGGCCAAGCTGCTCAAGGTGAATGACAACGCGTTGACCCTGCGCATACCCAAGCGCTTCCGTGACGAGGAGCAGAAAGACGTCCTCATCGACGTGGTCATGTTCAATTGGGCCAAGGTCACATATCAGATCACTGGTGATCTGGATGCCGGCGCGTTCTCGTTCGCTGTCAAGGGCGATGCCAGCAAGGACATCGCGCTCGCCTGGAAGGGCCAGCAACCCCCGCTGTTGTATGGCGATGACGGCAAGCGCCGGCTTGGCACGGCCAGCAATGATGGCCACTACCGATACGCGAGCGCTGCCGCTGGCATCGAGCAATTCCCTGCACTGGACGGAACCTTGGCCGCGCCGACCCTGCTCAAGTCAGTCGCAGATGCCAACGACTGGACCAATCCTGGTGAAGGCTACGATTATTTGATCGTGTCGCATCCGACCCTGATTGATGCGGTCCGGCCGTTGGCCGACTTCCACGCCAAGCAAGGCCGCAAGGTCGCCTTGGTCGATGTCAACGAACTGTACGACCAGTTCAACGGCGGCATTGCTCATCCACAGGCAATTCAGGGCTTCGTCGCCAACGGTTACAAGAACTGGAAGCTCAAGCCGAAATTTCTGTTGCTGGTAGGCAAGGCCAGTTTCGATATCCGCAATCGCGAGTACCACCGCTCTTCCTATGCGACGTTTGCGGGGCAATCCTTCGACGTGGCCATGCCCGGCGGCTTCGCGGAGATTCCCGGCACGTTGTACGAAGACCAGCCCGATGCGCTCGGCGACAGCAACTTGATTCCGACTTGGCAGTTCCCGTCGCCGGAAGGTCAATCGGCCAGCGACAATCCATTCGGCGCCGTCGATGGTGACAGCTGGAAGCCGGTGGTCGCGGTCGGACGTTTTCCGGTTGTGAAGCCGGAGGACGTCACCGCCATCGTCAACAAGACGATCAACTATTTCACAAAGCCGGCACCGGGTTCGTGGCGTCGGGACGTGATGTTCATTTCCGACGATTCGGAGTACTTCAAGCAGTCGTCGGATGAAATCAGTGCATCGTTGGCCAGCGATGGCTATACGATCGACAAGGTCTACGCGAAATCGACAGAAGCAGACAATGAAGTCAACAAGGGGCGCATCAACGATGGATTGAACAACGGCCAGTTGCTGGTGCACTTCATCGGCCATGGCGGGCGCTACATCTGGCGCACCGGCCCGCCCGACCTGACCAAGAACCACGACCTCTTTACGTTAGACGATGTTGCCGCGCTGAACAACGGCGCGCGCCTGCCGATGATCCTGTCGATGACCTGCTACTCCGCGCCGTTCGACAATCCCAGTGAAGATTCGATCGGCGAGCGCTTCCTGCGCGAAGCCGACAAGGGAGCGGTCGCGGTGTTCGCGGCATCCTGGCGCAATGCACCGTCGGCACGTTTCAGCAAGGCGCTGGTCGATGCGTTGCTGGTGCCGGGGCAAACCATTGGCATCGCCATCAACGAGGCCAAGTCGGAAGAGGCCGACCGCGTGCTGGTCGAGATGTACAACCTGCTCGGCGACCCGGCCGTGGTGCTAGAACCGCTGCCGGAGAAAATCCGCATTGTCCGCAGCGAAAATCGCTGGGTCGATGGTTGGCTGGTTGACCTGCCGATCAGCAGTTTCGACGGAACAATTGATGTGCGCTGGTACGACGACCAGTCCAAGGCGATTGGTGAAACGCACCAGAAGCTCGACCAGCCGCGTTTCACGTTGCAGGTGCCGGGTTGGGTCGATGCCAAGCAGGTTGCATCGTTCCGTATTCGCGCCCGCGATGACGATGCCGCGCGATGGGCTGAAGGCCGCCTTCAGCTACGCCCTAACTTGCCACCAAAGCCACTCGAAGGCGCCAAGACCGGGCCGACAGCGACGGCTGTCTCTGTCGGAGTGAAGACTCCGCCGAGCAGCGGTGAGGAAAACCTCAAGCTCAAGCTGATTGCCCTCGGAAAAGCTGGCGCCATGGCAGAAAAAATACGCGCGAATGCGACATCGACGGACGCTGCAACGATCGATGAGAAGAAATCCCAGCCAGCGCATTGAAAGCATCTTTCTTCAAACGAAAAGGCCGCATTGATTGCGGCCTTTTTTCTTGCATCATGAGATCGTGTTAAACGGTCAGCCGTTCTGCAACATCGAAATGTCGGCGACATGCAGGAACAGATTACGCAGGCGACCAAGCAATGCGATGCGATTGGCGCGCAATGCGGGATCGTCGGCCATGACCATCACCGCGTCGAAGTACGCATCGACCGGCTCACGCAAGTCAGCCAGCAGGCGCAGCAAGCCGACGTAATCGCGCGATTCGATAAGCATGGTGGCGTCAGTGGCTGCGCGTTCGAGTTCGTCGGCCAGCGTTGTCTCCGCGCCCGCCTCGAGGAGGTCGCTGTTCACGCTGGTGCTTGCCGGCTGGTCGGACTGACGCAAGATGTTACCGATACGCTTGTTTGCTGCTGCCAGCGCCTTCGCCTCTGGCAACTTAGCGAATTCACGCACCGCACGGATACGGCGATCGAAGTCGAGCAGGGAGTGCGGGTTGGTCGCACGCACCGCATCGAAGGTTTCGCTGCCGATGCCGTGATCGGCGTAGTAACCGCGCATGCGGTCAAGAACGAAAGCGAAGACATCGTCAGCAAGATCATTGGCGCTGGGGCGAGCCTTGCCGGGCTTCGATGCCGCGTCGGTCTGCAAGGCCGCGAGGACAGTCTCGCTCGCTTCCAAGAGTTGCGCATGGAGATCCAGGTCGAGCTTGCCTTCTACCAGCGTGCGCGCCAAACCCAGCCCAGCGCGACGCAACGCGAACGGGTCCTTGTTGCCCGAAGGTTTCATTCCGACGGCAAAGATGCCGGTCAGCGTGTCGATGCGCTCGGCGATTGCCAGCACCTGTCCGACCGTGCCGGTTGCGATCGCATCGCCGCCGAAGCGTGGTTTATAGAAGTCGTCGAGTGCCGCGGAAACCTCTGCCGCTTCGGGCTTCGCACCTTGGCTCGCATAGATGCGGCCCATCACTCCTTGTAATTCGGGGAACTCGCCCACCATGCGCGAAACCAGGTCGCACTTGGCAAGTGCTGCCGCGCGCGTAGCAGCGCCGGCATCTACGTCAACCCGGTTCGCGATGACGCGTGCCAGCTCGGCGACACGTACCGTCTTGTCCCAGACCGATCCAAGTTGCTGCTGATAGGTCACCGACTTCAGCGCGGCTTGGTACGACTCCAGCGGTACCTTGCGATCTTCATCGTAGAAGAATTTTGCGTCGGCAAAGCGTGGACGAATCACGCGTTCGAAACCCTTGCGGATTTCCGCCGGGTCTTTGGATTCAATATTGGCGACGCCGATGAAGTGTTCCGTCAGCGCGCCATCGGCCGAAAACACCGGAACGAATTTCTGGTTGGTCTCCATCGTCAGGACCAGCGCTTCATGCGGAACGTCCAGGAACTCCGCGTCGAAAGTACAGGCAATGGCGACTGGCCATTCGGTGAGGTTGGCGATTTCGTCGAGCAGCTCGTCGCCGAGCTGCGCGGTCATGCCTTTCGGCGTGACTTGGACGATTTGCTCCCGCACGCGTTCGCGACGCTCGTTCTGATCGGCCAAAACCTTCACTTCACGTAACCGATCCAGCCACTCGTGCGCGTTTGCAATCTCGACCGGCTCGGGATGATGAAAGCGATGGCCACGCGTTGCGCGACCAGCGCGAATACCCAGCACGTCGCCATTGATAACATCAGCGCCGTGCAGCATCACCAGCCAGTGCGCGGGCCGCACGAACGCATAATCGTGATTGCCCCAGCGCATCGGCTTTGGAATCGGCATCGCGGTGATCGCGTTGTTGACGATTTCCGGAAGCAATTCGGCCGTTGCCTTGCCGGGCGCGATGGCGCGATACACGAACCAACTGCCCTTGTCTGTTTCGAGTTTTTCCAGCGCGTCGACAGCAACGCCGCAGCTTGCCGCAAATCCGCTCAAAGCCTTCGTTGCGTTGCCATCCTTGTCGAGCGCCGCGGACAGCGCGGGACCGCGGCGCTCCTGCTGCTGCTCGGCCTGCATCGTGGCGACGTTCGGGAAGTACACAGCTAGCCTACGTGGCGTGCACATCGTGCGAACGGTGTCAGTGTTTTCCAACACGCCGGCCTTCATCAATTCATTGCCGATGCCTTCAGAAAACGCGGCTGCGAGCTTGTCCAGCGACTTCGGCGGCAGCTCTTCCGTTCCGAGTTCAATCAGCAACGGTTTGCTCGACACAGCGACCATCAGGCAGCTTCCTTTCGGGCTTTCAGTCCCGGAAAACCGAGCTTTTCGCGTTGCGCGTAATACGCCTCGGCGACGGCGCGCGACAGTGAGCGCACGCGCAGGATGTAGCGCTGGCGTTCGGTGACGCTGATCGCGCGTCGCGCATCCAGCAGGTTGAAGGTGTGGCTTGCCTTGGTGACCTGTTCATAGGCAGGCAGCGGCAGGTTGGCGGCAATCAATGCCTGCGCTTGCGCTTCGCAAGCGTCGAACCAGCCAAACAACTTCCCGACGTTGGCGTGTTCGAAGTTGTAGGTGCTTTGTTCCACTTCGTTCTGGTGGAACACATCGCCGTAGCTGATGACGCCGCGTGGCCCATCGGTCCAAACCAGGTCGTAGACGTTGTCTACGTTCTGCAGGTACATGGCAAGGCGTTCGAGTCCGTAAGTAATCTCTCCGGTGACAGGGCGACACTCCAAACCACCGGCCTGCTGGAAATAGGTGAACTGGGTAACTTCCATGCCGTTCAACCAGACTTCCCAGCCCAGCCCCCACGCACCTAGCGTAGGCGATTCCCAGTTGTCCTCGACGAAGCGCAGGTCATGCACCAGTGGATCGATGCCAAGCGCTTTGAGCGAACCGATATAAAGCTCGACGATGTCGTCGGGATTCGGCTTCAACACCACCTGGTACTGGTAGTAATGCTGCAGGCGATTGGGATTGTCGCCATAACGACCATCGGTCGGTCGACGCGACGGCTGCACATAGGCGGCCGACCACGGCTCCGGACCGAGTGCACGCAAGAAGGTCGCTGGATGAAATGTGCCCGCACCGACTTCGGTATCAAGCGGCTGGATCAACACGCAGCCTTGATCCGCCCAATAGCGATTCAAGGTCTGGATGACGTCCTGGAAACTGAGTCCGGCCATTGCGAATGGGCAGTGTGTCTGGGAAAGCGGGCTAGTATAACGGGCACGATATTTTGGGCCGATGGTGCGCAATTTCGCCAACGGCTGCAGTCCACCGTTTCAGTGGGGATCACAACGCGATGGCCAGCAAACCGTTCCAGCCAGCTTTGTCCAACGATGACGAACGACCACGCCAAGCCACCGGTCGAGTTGAACTGAGGATTGGTCCATTCGGTCGACTCGACCTGGACGCCACGCTGGAAGCGCTCGCCAGTGACGGCTTGGTCAGCGCGGATGATATGGAGCGCATTCGCAACGACGCTCGCAATCCACGTGGCCGGCTGGAGCTGCACCCGCTGGTGCTGATCGCGAACCTGAAAATTGCCGATCAGCGCATGCCGCTCAAACCGCTCAGTCTGGAAGTGCTGACGCGCTGGCTAGCCGATCGCGCGAATCTGCCATACCTGCGTATTGACCCGATGAAGATTGACGTGCCGGCGGTCACGCAGATCGTCAGCCACGCCTACGCGCAACGCCATCGCATCCTGCCGGTGGCCGTGGACGAAAGCTGCGTCACCATCGCCACGTCGGAGCCGTTCGATACGCGATGGATCGACGACATCCGTCATCTGGCACGACGCGAGATTTGTCGTGTCGTCGCCAATCCGCTCGATGTCAGCCGTTATTTGACCGAATGGTGGGGCGTGCAGCGCTCGGTCCAGCGTGCTCGCGATGCAAAGATGGACAACGCGGACAGCCGCGGCCTGCTCAACTTCGAGCAACTGGTCGAGCTGGGCAAGGGCGGCGAAGTCGGGGTCGATGATCGTCACGTCGTCCACATCGTCGACTGGCTGCTGCAATACGCTTTCGAGCAGCGCGCGTCGGATATCCACCTGGAGCCGCGACGCGATGCCGGCATGGTGCGGTTTCGCATCGATGGTGTCATGCACAAGGTCTACGAACTGCCGCCGCCGGTCATGATGGCGGTGACCTCGCGGGTGAAAATCCTGGCACGGATGGACGTTGCCGAAAAGCGCCGGCCGCAGGATGGTCGCGTCAAGACGCGCTCGCCCGGCGGTCGCGAAGTGGAGTTGCGTGTGTCAAGCATGCCTACCGCATTTGGCGAAAAAATCGTCATGCGCATCTTCGATCCTGACATCGTGGTCAAGGAATTCGCGCAACTGGGTTTTTCCAAATCCGAGGAAGCGACGTGGCGCGCGATGGTCGAGCGCCCGCACGGCATCGTGCTGGTGACCGGGCCAACCGGTTCGGGAAAGACGACCACGTTGTACTCGACGATGAAGGTGCTGGCCCAGCCTGAAATCAACCTGTGCACTGTCGAGGACCCGATCGAAATGGTCTCGCCCGAGTTCAACCAGATGCAGGTGAACCCGGCGATTGATCTCGACTTCGCGGCCGGCGTGCGCACCCTGATGCGGCAGGACCCTGACATCATCATGGTCGGCGAAATCCGTGATCTGGAAACCGCACGGATGGCGGTGCAGGCGTCGCTGACCGGCCATCTGGTGCTGTCGACCTTGCACACCAACGATGCGCCAAGTGCGTTCACGCGATTGCTCGATTTGGGCTTGCCCAGTTACCTGTTGCAATCGACGCTCAGCGGCATCGTCGCGCAACGGTTGGTGCGCACCTTATGCCCACATTGTAAACAAGCGGGGCAGGTCGACGGCGAGGCTTGGGCTGCGCTGGTCGCGCGCTGGCGGCTGCTGCCACCGAAAGGCGTATTCCATCCGGTTGGATGCCTTGAATGTCGCAAGACCGGGTTCCTGGGGCGCACCGGCATCTACGAAATGTTGCGGGTGACGCCCGCCGTGCGTTCGCTGATCCAGCCGAATATTGAATCGCTGCGGATGGCCGAGGCAGCGCATGCAGCGGGTATGCGGCCGTTACGCGTGTCGGCCGCCGCACAGGTCGCACGCGGCGTGACCACGATCAGCGAAGTGATGAAGGTGTTGCCGCCCGACGACTAATCCGCGCTTGTTTGCGCTGGTGCCGGGCGAGAGCGGACCGTCACTCGCGCCGCGACGATCCCGGCCTCGTACAGCAGGCACATCGGTATTGCCAACATCATCATCGACAGCACGTCGGGAGGGGTGACAACTGCCGAAATGACAAACGCCCCGACGATCGCGTACGGCCGATTTTCAGAAAGCTGTTTTGGCGTCACTGCACCAATCGCGACCAGAATCACCAGTGCGACCGGCACCTCGAAACAGAGTCCAAACGCGAGGAACAGGACCAGCGCGAAATCGAGGAAGCGGGTGATGTCCGGCATCACCGCGACGCCAGTGGGCGCTACGCTGGTCATGAAGTGAAACACCGCTGGCAGCACCATGTAGTGCGCGAATGCGCAGCCGGCGTAAAACAACACCACCGCCGACACGAGCAGCGGCACGGCAAGGCGTTTCTCGCGATGGTAGAGGCCCGGTGAAACGAACGCCCAAAGCTGATACAGCACCACCGGCATCGCAAGGAACACGGCGA
>JAYUYW010000044.1:0-2840 GCA_043752325.1 Rhodanobacteraceae bacterium
ATGTCGAATGCCTTGCCGCTGCGGGCGACGTCGTCGCCTAACCAACCGGCCTCGCGTGCACGCTCGATAGCGCAGGTCAGCGCGCGCAGCGCGAGTGGATATTCGCTGCGCAGGTAGATGTACCCCACGGTCGCGCCGACCGCGAGCCCGGCAATCGCCATGCCTTCGATCAACAGGTACGGGTCGCCTTCCATCAGCATGCGATCGGAGTACGTTCCGGAATCGCCTTCGTCGGCATTGCAGACAATGTATTTTTGGCCGACGGGCGTGCCGAGCACGGTGTTCCACTTGACGCCTGTTGGAAACGCTGCACCACCACGACCGCGCAGGCCGGATTCAGTCACCGTCGCAACCAGTTGTGCGGACGTCTGCGTCAGAGCCGCACGCAAACCGCTCCAGCCGCCGTGTGATTCGTAGTCGGCTAGCGACAACGGATCGGTGATGCCGACGCGGGCGAAGCACAAGCGTTCCTGCTGCCGAATCCAGGGCAATTCATCCGTCACGCCAAGCGCAAGTGCATGTGCAGCGCCGACGTGGAAATCCGCCGCGAACAGGCTGGCAACATCGTCAACATCGACGGGCCCGTAAGCGACACGACCCGCACTGCAAACCACTTCGACCAAAGGCTCCCGCCAGCACATGCCGCGCGATCCGTTGCGGATCAATTCGATGGCGACGCCGCGACGCTGCGCTTCAGCGGTAATCGCCTGCGCGACTTCGTCCGCACCGACCGCGATAGCGCTGGAATCACATGGAACGTAGATGCGGATGCTCATCGTGTATGGCACGCGGCGGTTTCGGCGTCGACTCTGGCGAGCGCATCCAGCAGGCGATCAATGCGCTGCGGCGTCATCCGCCCGTGCAGTTTTCCGTCGAACAGTACCGACGGGCCGCTCGCGCAATTGCCAAGGCAATAAACCGGTTGCAGGGTGATTGCGCCGTCGTCGGTCGTCTCGTGCTGATTGACCTGCAAGCGCTCGCAGACATGTCGCTCCAAGGCACGCGCGCCGACCGCTTGGCAGGCTTCAGCGCGACATAGGCACAACGTGTGGCGACCGGCCGGCGCGGTGCGGAAGTCGTGATAAAAACTGATCACGCCATGCACATCGGCACGACTGATATTGAGTGAGTTCGCGATTACCGGCACGGAAGACGGCGGGACGTACCCAAGCGCCTCCTGCACCGCGTGGAGGATAGGCAGCAATGCACCGGGGACATCGCGCAGGCGAGCAAGCACTGCATCGACGGCCGCGCGCTGCGTTGGCGTCAGCGGCTTATCAAGCGCGATCGGAACGGCGGAAGGCTGGATGGTGGCGGCGTCGGAGTTCACATGGTTTCGTCGTAACGCATCGCCCGATTATGCCCGCCCTGCTTGCACAAGCACTATCGAGTCGCAATAGATCCCCTGAGCCACCGTAGGGCTGTCGGGAATGTTTCGAGCAGCCGCGTGACATCGAAAAGTCACCTACTGCCGCGCGAGCATGCCTCTCCTAATCGTTTTTCCGGCGGAGGCCGGAATCCAGTGAGTAGCGGCTTTTGGCAATGCTTTGCCGAAGACTCGAACCAAGCGAACTGCTTTAGAAGATCGCCAACAGCGTTTGGCTACTGGATTCCGGCCTCCGCCGGAAGAACGAGTAGGTTTAGGTGCGCAGGCTCCAACGGTGATCCGCCAACGACGTGTCGCTCGCCAAGCAAAATCGTTACAAACAGCAGTGTCCTACGCAGGTTGGACGAAGAAATATTTTTTTAGTCGCGCCTGTGGGTCGCGCCAATTATCTACGACGGCGTCGCTCGCCACACCGACTTCGACCCCACACCCCCACTTCGACCCCACACCCCCATCGGGCACAATGCGGCGATGGATATCTACCTGGTCGGCGGCGCGGTGCGCGATGGTCTGTTGGGTCGCGAGGTGGTTGATCGCGACTACGTGGTCGTTGGCAGCACGCCCGAAGCGATGATCGCCGTCGGCTATCGTCCGGTCGGCAAGGATTTCCCGGTGTTCCTGCACGCGAGCAGTGGTGAGGAGTACGCGCTGGCGCGCAGCGAACGCAAGACCGGTCGCGGCTACCACGCTTTCAGTTTTGATACCGATCCTTCCGTGACGCTGGAAGAAGACCTGCAACGCCGCGACCTGACAATCAACGCGATGGCGCAGCGCAAAGATGGCAGCCTGGTCGATCCGTATGGCGGTGCTGCGGATATCGACGCGCGCATCCTGCGTCATGTGTCGCCCGCGTTTGCCGAAGACCCGGTGCGCATCCTGCGCATCGCGCGCTTTCTTGCCCGATTTGCGCCATTGGGATTCCGGATTGCCGACGAGACGATGCAGTTGATGTGCGGCATGGTCGACGCCGGCGAAGTCGATCACCTGGTGCCCGAACGCGTGTTCGCGGAAACGCGTAAAGCATTGCGCGAGCCGAAACCGTCGGCGTTCCTGCAGGCGCTGCGTGGTTGCGGCGCGTTACGCGTGTTGTTCCCGGAAGTGGATGCGCTGTACGGCGTGCCGCAACGCGCCGAATATCATCCGGAAATCGACACCGGCATCCACACCGAAATGGTGCTCGACATGGCCGCGCGACTGGCCCCCGGCGATGACCTGATCGGCTGGTGCGCGCTGACCCACGACCTCGGCAAGGCGCTGACGCCAGCTGACGAACTACCGAAACATATCAACCACGAACACACGGGCCTCGCGCCGTTGCGCGCGCTTTGCGAACGGCTGAAAGTTCCGCTCGAACACGCAAAGCTCTCGGAACTGGTCTGCCGCCTGCACCTGCAAGCGCACCAGGCGTTGGAGCTGCGCCCGGCAACCGTGCTGAAACTGATCGAGCAACTCG
>JAYUYW010000045.1:0-2839 GCA_043752325.1 Rhodanobacteraceae bacterium
TCGATCAGATTCTGCTTGACCTGACGGATCAGGCTGGACGCTTCTGAAGCGTCCATAGAATGCGATGCGGAGCGTGCATTGAACTGCTGTTGGAGGAACGACAGCGAGCGAAGCAGCTCGTGTGTGTCGGCCAACGAATCCGAATCATCCAGAGATGACGGCGCATAAACGGTCGAATGCCGTTGCGCGAGCAGGTGACGCAATGAGTTGAACATTTCAACCGACAGTTCAATATTGCCGCGAGTCGGTGCCGTTCCAAAACCTGGCGGCAGACGCTCTACCTCGTTGTTCCATCCATAACGATCAGCAGCGCGGTTATCCGCCGAGCGGCGTTCGCCTGCCGCAGGAACGGTTTGGGGGCCATTCGGAAGCACGCCCAAGCCAACCAAATCTGCGTTGACGTCGTCGTAGAGCGTTTTCAGCGCGGTCGTAGCAAAGCGCTCGAACAGCTTGAACGTGATCAGCTTGATTTGAAGTCGCACCTGCACATCCGACATTGCTAGCCGGAAGGCTTCGCCGATTGCCGCCGGACCGAGCGGGCTGTGCTGGTTTTCGACCTCGGCGCCACCATTGATGATGGCCAACCGCTGGTTTATGGCAAACAGCGAACGCGAAAGGCGCCCTTCAACCTTGGATGCCATTCCGGCGATGGCCAAGGTTTCTTCAAGATCCTTCTCGTCGACCAGGCTCAGATTTTCAGCCGATGCGCCGCGCGTCGCGGGCCTCTCATCGGCGGCGCCGTTGCTACGCGCAAACCGTACGAAATTCTGGTCGATATTGCCGAGGAAGTTCCGCTCGATCTGCGGCCTCGATTTGCGCAGTTCGCGCATGCCATCGAAGAAATCAACTTGAGAAGAATTGCTCGCCGCTTTCTCAGCGAGATCGAACAGCACATCGTCGACATTGTCGAACACGCTGCGAACGACCGTTTCCAGCCTGCTGGTTACGGTCTTGCGGACGCGATCAAGCAAGTCGCCCATGGGCTTCGCTATTGGCTCGCGTGCAGCAGTCCGCTCCTTGAGCTGAACCACCTTGACGTCTTTGGAGGCACTCGTGCTCATGACGACATCCCGCTTCCATTGCCCGCGCCGAAAGTCCCTGGCTACCAAAACGTCACCGATGGACGCTCGTGTGTGCAACGTCTCACAACAAGGCGAGACTGACAATGAATGTTTACCATTTCGATGCTGATTTCGTGACGCGCCGCACACTGACGAACATTACAGCTCATAAACCCTTCGTCAGCCGTTTGCGGTACGCATACCTTGTACCGAATCGGTGGCGATTGACAGATCGGCAAGCATCACCGGGATGTCGTCGTCGATACGGTAGATTCGGCTGCAGTCACGGGTCATCAACGCCGCCGACACGCGCTCCAGGCAAGTCGAACCATCGGCGTGGATCAGAGCGCCAGCGCTGACCGCCTGATTGAGCAGGTCCAACTCGCCACGCGTCAGCAACCGTAACGGCTGGTGCGTGGTTGGGCAGCACAGGATGTCTAGAAGGCGTTTGTCCATGAATTCAAGATAGCAAAAGGAAGGCAGCCTCGGTCTGGGCCGCACTGTCGTTACAATAGCCCGTTTACCGCTTGCCGGCCATGACAGAAACCGCCACCGCAGCCAACCGTATCGGCATCGTGATGGGTTCCCGTTCCGACTGGGAAACCATGCGCCACGCCGTTGAAACCTTGCAGCTCTTCGGCGTGGCCCACGAAGTGCGCGTGGTGTCGGCGCATCGCACGCCTGACCTGTTGTTCGAGTACGCAGGGAACGCGCAGTCGCGTGGACTCGTCGCCATCATTGCGGGCGCTGGTGGAGCTGCTCACCTGCCCGGCATGCTGGCCGCAAAAACCCCGCTGCCTATACTTGGCGTCCCGGTGCAATCGAATGCGCTCAATGGCATGGATTCGTTGCTGTCAATCGTTCAAATGCCCGCTGGCGTTCCAGTCGCTACATTTGGCATTGGTCGTGCTGGCGCAGTGAACGCGGCGCTGTTCGCCGCCGCCATGCTGGCACGAGACGATTCAGCGCTCGCCAGGCGGCTTGACGCGTGGCGTGATGAACAAACCCGCGCAGTGCTCGACCATCCCGATCCGAGCCAGCCCACCACGAGTATCGGCTGATCGTGGCAACACTAGGCATTCTCGGCGGCGGCCAGCTCGCCCGCATGCTCGCCCTTGCTGGCGCATCTCTGGGCCAACGTTTCCTCGTCGTCGACAGCTCGGCCGAAGCGTGCGCAGGTCAGTTTGCTCCGCTCGTGCAGGCCGATTGGCGTGATTTCGATGCACTGCAGGATTTTGCGCGGCGTGTCGACGTGGCGACCTTCGATTTCGAAAACGTTCCCGCGACGACCGCGCATTGGTTGAGCGCGCGCACCCGCGTCCACCCCAATGTCGCCTCACTCGAAGTGGCGCAGGATCGGTACACCGAAAAAACCTTGTTTCGTTCGATCGGCCTGGACACACCGGATTTTGAAACCGTCGACGGCCTTGACGATCTTATCGCCGCAGCTGATCGGCTGGGTTTGCCAGCGCTGCTGAAAACACGGCGCCTGGGTTACGATGGAAAGGGCCAATTTCTGCTGCGCGACCGTGGCGACATTTACGAGGCGTGGGAATCGCTGGGCGGTTCGGCCCTGATCCTGGAGGCATTCATCGCGTTCGAACGCGAGGTGTCGGTCATCGCGGTGCGCTCGACGACCGGCGAGTTCCGACACTATCCACTGACCCGAAACTGGCATGCCAGTGGAATCCTGTCCGCCAGCATGGCACCGATTGGCGACAACGTTCTCGAACATCGCGCCGTCGCCCATGCGCGCGCGCTCGCGGAGCGACTGGACT
>JAYUYW010000046.1:0-2829 GCA_043752325.1 Rhodanobacteraceae bacterium
GGGCCAACGCAAGGAACCTTTCGCAGTGAATCTTGGCGAAATTTTCGACCTGGTGAATCTGAATCCGGTTGGCGCGCGCAATGCCAAGCCCAGTGTACTTGCCAACAAGAACATCACTTCGCTGGCGCTTGAAGTTCCCGTCGCCTGCCTGACCGCCGGCACCCAGCCGATTATCGGTGCATGGACCACGGCCAGCCTTCGCCAGGGCCTGGTCTACAATCCGGCACCGAGGGGACTCATTGCCGGTCTCCCGACCGCCAAGGGAACCACAATCGAAGGTGGCGCGTGGACCCAGGTATCTCGTCTCGGTGCTCCGCTGATCAACGAAGTCGTGATCGGTCTGCCGGACAAGGATCGCTTCAATGCCAGCTCTCCGCGTGACGACGCCCAGTTCGCGCCTTACGTCACCAACCCGACCCTGCCGGCGCTGCTGCAGGTGCTGTTTCCGACCGTTACTGCCCCAGCCGTATTCCCGCGGACCGACCTGGTCGCTGCGTTCCTTACCGGCGTCACCGGGCTGAACCAGCCACCAAATGTCACGGCGTCGGAGATGCTTCGTCTGAACACCAGCATCGCGCCAAAGGCGGCTGCCGCGCAGAACAACTTGGGCGTGTTGGGTAACGATACCGCCGGATTCCCGAACGGTCGACGTCCGGGCGACGATGTAGTCGACATCGAGCTGCGCGTGGCGATGGGTGTGTTGTTGCCTGCCGCACAGGCGCCGTCGGGCATGTTGCCTTTCACTGACCAGACGCTGCAGGATGCATCGCAGTTCACCAGTGTCTTTCCGTACCTGACCACGCCATTGCCAGGTTCGCCGCAGGGTGCGCCCACACCACTCGCCGGAGGTGCCCAATGACGAGGTCGCTACTAGCCTTTACACTTGCCGTTTCGCTGGCAGGATTGGCCGGTTGCAGCGGCGGGTCCAACAGCAATGGGGGCGGCGGAGGCAACAATCCGCCAGTAGTCCCGCCGCCGCCTCCTCCGGTAATCGATACTCGTTTCGAAACGTTTGTCAAGGCGATTTTGGCGACGACATCGGAAACCGGTTCGCCGGTGTCGCTCGTAGACTTTGATTTCACGTTCACCGAGAACTTTTCGGCTTACGCTGATCTGTTTGGTGGTTGAAACTGTCGCAAACGTTTCAGAATACGGGGCCCGCAAGGGCCCCGTTTTTTATGGAACACGCATCCACATGGCTCCGCTAGACATGCGAAGAATCCTGCTTCTCACCATCACTATTTCGTTGATTGCTGTGCAATCGGTGTTCGCCGAGCCGTGGCTCCCGATCCACGATGACGAAGTCCTTGAATCCTTACCCATTGGCGCGCCAAGCGGGCTTGCTCTCGAAGTCGCAGTCGACGCCACCCTGGAGCAAGCGATCGCATCGGCGCGGGCGAGCCTGCTTCTGGGTCAGCGTTACTCCGACCCGCGCCAATACGGCTATGCCGAAGCGACACTCGCGTCGTGGAACCAGCGCAACCCGGGTGATCCACGGCTTGCCGTTCTCAATGCGCGTATCCAGCAGTTTCGCCACGATTTCGATGGTGCAAAGGAACGTCTCCACGCTCTGTTGAAAACCAATCCGGACCAATCCGAGGCTTGGTTGCTTTTGGCAACCATCGAACAAGTACAGGGCAATTTCACGCCTGCGCGCGCGGCCTGTACTCGCGTGGCTGGGCAGGGAGACCTGCTGACCGCGATCACCTGTGGCGCGGGCGTAGCGTCTTTGACCGGAAGCGCACAGACGAATGCAGACCTTCTGCAACGCCAACTTCAAGCGTCTTCGAATAACGCTGATGCAATCCGGATCTGGGCATGGACCCTGCTCGGCGAAATGCGCGCACGGCTCGGCGAGGCAGTTGCCGCCACCGCAGCGTTCCAGGAAGCACTCCGCATTGATCCTGAAGATGTTTACGCACGAAGCGCCTACGCCGATGTCGAATTGCAGCGCGACAGGCCGCAAGCCGCTCTCGACTTGATCGGCGATCGCACGAATGCCGACGCCTTGTTGTTGCGCGCCGCAATCGCTGCACGCCGCGCCAAGTCGCCAGCCGCTGCTGAGTTGGGTGCGGCTTTTGGCGAACGGGTTGATGAGATGTCGAGGCGCGGCGACCTAACCCACCGTCGCGAGCTTGCGCGCGCGGCGCTGGAGTTGGACGACGATGCCAACGCGGCGTTGACGCTGGCGTTGGACAACTGGAAGGTCCAACGCGAACCCGCCGACGCCTTACTGGTTTTGCAGAGCTCGCTTGCGAGTGGTCAGAAGAATTCTGCAGCCGAGGTCATCGATTTCGTGCAGGCCAACAAGCTGGAAGACGTACGCATCGCGGCGCTGATCAAGGAGCTGCGATGAGCCGCCTGGTGCAAACCAGTCAATGGCTTGACAAAACGCTGATCCTGCTCTGGTGCATGTTCGCGTTTGCCTCGACATCGGCACTCGCGCACAAAGCCAGCGACGCTTATTTGACGATCCGCGCGGACGCCACTGCGGACGGTCGCTATCAAGGACAGTGGGACATCGCCCTGCGAGACCTGGACGCTGCGATCGCCATCGACGGAAACGGTGATCGCAAGCTGACTTGGGGCGAGATTCGCGCAGCTCGTCCGCGCATTGAGCGTTATGCCTTTGACCGACTTGCAATCACGGCGACGACGAAATGCTCGCTGACGCCGAACGACCTGCTGATCGAACGCCACAGTGACGGCCATTACGCCGTTCTGCGTTTTGAGATGTCCTGTCCACAAGCCGATGAGATCAAACGTATCGACTATCGCTTGATGCAAGGCATCGACTCGACCCATCGCGGCCTGTTGCAGTGGATTGAT
>JAYUYW010000047.1:0-7281 GCA_043752325.1 Rhodanobacteraceae bacterium
CTCGCAGTGATCACGCGAGCGACGCTCACGGTGATTCTGAACTGGTTGATCGCGTCGATGCGCTGGAACGTGAAGTGGAAAGCCTCAAGCAACTGATCCAAGAGTTGGTCGCCGAACGGCCTCATCGCACCTAGCGAGAGGCGCGAAGTCAGGCCAGCACGTCCTTGAACTCAGCGTGCTTTTCAACCCAGCCTGCCGCGTAGGAACAGACGGGAACGACCTTCCAACCTTCCGCGCGTGCCATCTCAAACGCCGCCCTGGTCATGTCGCCGGCCAAGCCTTGGCCCGATAGAGCATTCGGAACACCGGTGTGCGTGATCGTCATGAGATCGCCTTCAAGACGGTAGTCGAGGACGGATTGTTCGCCGTCGCTGTCGACGACGAATCGGTGGCTGGTTGGCTCATGGGTAACCGCTGACATGACGTCGCTCCGTGGGATTGAGCTATCGAGCTTAGCCGATCAAATGGACTTTCAGGTGGGCAACTCATTCTTTCCGATTGTCTCGTTCATGCCACCTCCAGTCACGTAAGGCTATTCCTGTTATCCGATTTTTACCAAGAGGAATACGTGATGAAGAAGTCAGGATCAGCAGTATGGAAAGGTGATCTGAAAACCGGCGAAGGTTTGATATCGACCGAAACCGGCGTGTTGCGAGATGCCCCGTACGGGTTCAAAGCCCGTTTCGAAGACGGCCCCGGCACCAATCCCGAGGAATTGATTGGCGCTGCACACGCAGCCTGTTTTTCGATGGCGCTTTCCAAGATTCTCGGCGAGAAAAACCTGACCGCCGATCGGATCGCAACCAAGGCCGATGTCACTCTGGAAAAAGACGGCGACGGCTTCTCGATCACGAAAGTGCACCTGACTTTGAACGCGAAGATTCCTGGTGCCGACGATGCCGCATTTCAGGAACTCGCCAACAAGGCCAAGTCCGGCTGCCCGGTATCCAAACTGTTCAACGCGACGATCACGCTGGATGCCAGCCTCGACAGCTGATTGTGACAGCGAGCGAGAAGCATCAGCCAGTTCAAGCATGGATTTGTCCTGTCGACCGCTGCGCACTAGACTGCGCGCCCTTGTAGCGGGCGTCGTTGCAGTGGCCAGAACGGCCGTTGCCGACGCCCTTGTCCATCCTCCAACGTTGTCCGGGGTCTTCCATGCTTTTTGAAACGATCGCCAAGAGCGGCCATGAACAGGTCGTGTTCTGCCAAAACCAGGATGTTGGCCTTAAGGCCATCATCGCCGTCCACAACACCGTGCTCGGACCATCGCTGGGCGGTTTGCGCATGTGGCCGTACGCGACCGAGGCCGAAGCGCTCAAGGACGTGCTGCGACTGTCTCGCGGCATGACCTATAAAAACGCGGTGGCCGGACTCAACCTGGGTGGCGGCAAGGCGGTCATCATCGGCGATCCGGCGACGGACAAATCAGAGGCGTTGTTTCGCGCATTCGGCCGCTTCGTCAACACCTTGAACGGCCGCTATATCACCGCCGAGGATGTCGGTATTGACGTCAACGACATGGAGCAGGTCTACCGCGAAACCGAATTCGTCACCGGCGTGCACCAGGTTCACGGTGGTTCTGGCGATCCGTCACCATTTACGGCTTACGGCACCATGCAGGGCTTGATGGCGTCGCTCAATCGTCGCCACGGCAATGAGGAAGTCGAGAGGTACAGCTACGCCGTTCAGGGCGCGGGCCATGTCGGCATGGAGCTGATCAAACTGTTGCGCGAGCGCGGCGCCAAGGTGTTCGTGACCGACATCAACAAGAACAACGTGCAGCGCGCCGTCGATGAGTACGGCTGCGAAGCCGTTGGGCTGGATGAGATTTACGATGTAGACGTCGACGTCTACTGCCCCTGTGCGCTCGGCGGCACGATCAACGAGGACACCTTGCCACGGCTGAAGTCGATGATCATCTGCGGCGCGGCCAACAACCAGCTTGCCAACAACGAAATCGGCGACGAATTGGAAAGGCGCAAGATCCTGTACGCACCCGACTACGCGGTCAATGCCGGCGGCGTAATGAATATCTCGCTGGAAATCGACGGCTACAACCGCGAGCGTGCGATGCGGATGATGCGCACGATTTATCTCAACGTGACGCGCATCTTCGAGATCGCTGCCGAGCAGAACATTCCGACCTACGTCGCCGCGGATCGCCTCGCTGAAGAGCGCATCGAGACCATTGGCAAGCTCAAGTTGCCGACCATGGGCGACACCGGCACGCGATTCCTGGGTCGCATGCGTGGCGGCCACTGAGCCATCGTTTCGGGCTATCGTCGGGACCGGAAGAACAACTGCAACAGGCTGGCCGATTCGTCGGCCAGCAACCCGCCGCGTACGTCGACGCGATGGTTGTGGCGATCACTAACCAACGTATCGAACACGCTGCCTGCTGCACCGGTTTTTGGATCAGTCGCCGCGTATACGACACGGCCAATCCGCGCATGCACGATTGCGCCGGCACACATCACGCACGGCTCCAGGGTCACGTAAAGCGTTGATCCCGGAAAGCGATGATTGGCCCTGCGTTGGCCGGCGTCGCGAAGGCAGACGATTTCCGCGTGCGCACTGGCATCGTGATCGACAATATTTCGATTCATGCCGCTGCCGATGATGGCGTTGTCCAGCACCAGAACGGCACCAACCGGCACCTCCGCGTGCTCGTACTCGGCGCGTCGCGCCAGTTCCAGCGCCTGGCGCATCCAGCGCAGGTCGTGTTCGTCGAATTCGCTAGGCAAGTTCATTAAGGGTCGACTCGTGGGGCTGGACACCGTCTTGGCCGAAAGTCGATCTATTCCCACTCGATCGTTGCAGGCGGTTTGCCGCTGATGTCATAGACGACTCGGGAGACGCCGCGGACTTCATTGATGATGCGGCTGGATACGGTGCCCAGGAGTTCATACGGCAGGCGTGCCCAATGCGCGGTCATGAAATCGACCGTTTCGACGGCGCGCAGCGAAATAACCCACTCGTACGCGCGGGCGTCGCCGACGACGCCTACCGACTTCACTGGCAGGAACACGGCGAAGGCTTGGCTGGTGGCGTCGTAGAGATCGGCCTTGCGCAGCTCTTCGATGAAGATGGCGTCAGCCTTGGCGAGGATTTGTGCATATTCACGTTTCACTTCGCCGAGGATGCGCACGCCCAGTCCCGGGCCTGGAAACGGATGTCGATAGACCATCGCCGTTGGCAAACCCAGCGCCACGCCCAGCCGACGAACTTCGTCCTTGAACAACTCGCGCAGCGGCTCGACCAAACCCATCTTCATTCGCGCCGGCAGGCCGCCGACGTTGTGGTGGCTCTTGATGACATGCGCCTTGCCCGTCCTGCTGCCGGCCGATTCGATCACGTCGGGATAGATCGTGCCTTGCGCCAACCACTTTGCATTGGCGAGTCTGGTTGATTCCTCGTCGAAAATATCGATGAACAATCCACCGATGATTTTGCGCTTCGCTTCAGGATCGGCGACGCCCTCTAGCGCGTTGAAATAGCGATCTGCTGCATCGACGCGAACCACGCGAATGCCCATGCCGCCGCGCTCGGACTCGGCAGCGAACATCGCCATCACCTGGTCCCCCTCCTGCCACCGCAGCAGGCCGGTATCAACGAACACGCAGGTTAGTTGATCGCCGATGGCCTGATGCAACAGCGCCGCGACGACCGAAGAATCGACGCCGCCAGACAAGCCAAGAATCACTTCATCGCTGCCGACCTGTGCACGAACTCGAGCAATCTGATCGTCGATGATGTTTTCCGACGTCCACAGCGTTTCGCAGCCGCAGATATCGACGACGAATCGACGCAGCAGCGCCTGACCTTGTTTGGTGTGCGTCACTTCAGGATGGAATTGCACGCCGTACCAGCGATTGGCGTCATTGCTCATCGCCGCTACGGGAATCCGCGAAGTGGTCGCGCTGACTACGAAACCCGGGGGCGGCTTGGACACGTGGTCGCCGTGGCTCATCCAGACATCCAGTCCCGGTGCCGAGTCGATATGGTCATTCAATCCTGAAAGCAAGGCATCGGCAACGACGATGTCGACCTGTGCATGACCGAACTCGCGTTGATCAGCGGCTTCGGTCTCTCCGCCAAGCTGGGCGGCCATCGTCTGCATGCCGTAACAAATGCCGAGCAACGGCACGCCACAGTCGAAGACTTGCTGCGGCGCGTATGGTGCGCCCGCTTGCGTGGTCGATTCAGGGCCGCCCGAGAGGATGATGCCTTTCGCGCCGTACGCCGTGATTTCAGCCGGATCGTGATCCCAGGCCCAGATTTCGCAGTAGACGCCGATCTCGCGGACGCGGCGCGCAATAAGCTGCGTGTACTGTGCGCCGAAGTCGAGGATCAGAATTTTGTCGCTTTGGATCTTGGTCATGGCGGGCACGAATCAGATGGCGATCAGTTCGTGGAGACCGATCAGAATACTCAAGCAAAAATTGGAGGACGCGACGTTCAGCGCTGTATCAAACGAAGGCACAACCAGGGGACGAACTGCCCCGCGTTGATCAACCCACCCGATAATTTGGCGCTTCCTTGACGATCTGGATGTCGTGGGGGTGTGCCTCGCGAACGCCGGCGCTGGTGACCTTGACGAACTGCGGCTCGGTTCGCATCGCTTCCACATTCGCACAACCGCAATAGCCCATCGACGCGCGCAAGCCGCCAACCAGCTGGTGGATAATGCTGCGCAACGGGCCGCGATACGGCACGCGGCCTTCGATGCCTTCCGGAACAAGCTTTTCCGGCTCCGACGCATCCTGGAAGTAACGGTCACTACTGCCCTGCTCCATCGCAGCTATCGAACCCATGCCGCGATAGTTCTTGTATGAGCGGCCCTGATACAACTCTATCTCGCCCGGCGCTTCTTCAGTGCCGGCGAACATGCTGCCGAGCATCACCGTCGAGGCACCTGCTACGAGCGCTTTGGCGACATCGCCCGAATAGCGGATACCCCCATCGGCGATCAACGGGATGTCGTCTTTCAGTGCATTGGCCACCAGATCGATCGCGGTAATTTGCGGAACACCAACGCCAGCTACAACGCGCGTCGTGCAGATTGATCCAGGGCCCACGCCGACCTTCACTGCATCGGCACCTGCATCACGCAACGCCAGCGCCGCGTCGCCGGTGACAATGTTGCCGCCAATTACCTGCAGGTCGGGATAGGTTTTCTTGATCCAGCGCACCCGATCCATGACTGATTGCGCATGGCCATGCGCCGTGTCGACAACGACCACATCGACACCCGCTTCGACCAGTGCCGCCACGCGTGCTTCGGTATCTCCACCGACGCCCACGGACGCACCGACGCGCAAGCGTTCCTGACGATCCTTGGCGGAGTTCGGGTTGTCGCGCGCCTTCTGGATATCCTTGACCGTGATCAATCCGCGTAGCTCAAACGCGTCATTCACGACCAGCACTTTTTCAATTCGGTACTGATGCAGCAGGGCCAGCACTTCCTCTTCGCCGGCCCCTTCCTTGACGGTGATAAGGCGTTCTTTTCGGGTCATGATGTTCTTGACCGGATCGTCCGGGCGACGCTCGAAGCGCAGGTCGCGACTGGTGACGATGCCGACCAGTTCTTCGCCATCGACAACGGGCACTCCAGAGATGCCGTGCTCGCGGGTGATGCGCATGACGTCGCGAATCGAGGTATCCGGTCGTACCGTCAGTGGATCGCGGATGACGCCGGCCTCGAACTTCTTGACCAGCCGAACCTCGGCGGCCTGGCGCTCGAACGACATGTTCCTGTGGATGATGCCGATGCCGCCGCACTGCGCCATCGTGATCGCGAGGCGACCTTCAGTGACAGTATCCATGGCTGCTGAGAGGATGGGAACGTTGAGGCGGATGTTGCGGGTCAGCCGCGAAGAAGTGTCCACGTCGCGAGGCAAGACGCTGGAGTGCGCGGGAACGAGGTAGACGTCGTCGTAGGTGAGGGCTTCAGCGAGAATTCGCATCAAATTAGGCTAGCGAGAACGGCACTTAGTATAGCCGAGACGGGTTTCCTGAGACCTTGGAAGACACGTACCTGCCGATCAAAGATCGCCTCCCCGGCCACCTCGCCGACAACCATTCGGGCGCCATGCTGCCCCGGATCGATGGGCGGAACCTCAATCGCGTCGACTGCCTCGCTCGGTTCGTGATACGACGCCGGCAACGCCCACCGCAATGGTCATCACCAGCAAAATCCACAAATTACTGGTGGGAACCGGCACGGGCGGCACGTAGGCCGGAGCACCCCGTATCGCAACCGAGTAGATCAAGGTGCGGCCGCCCAGTGTCGGGACGCTATCCGCATAACGCCACGAGAAACTGACGACGGAACCATCTGCTGAAATCGAAATTCCCGGCCGATCGAACTGGCGTAGTTCGCCCAAGGTAGCGGATACGTTGCGCAGCTCACCGGTCCAGCGATCCTTCACGTAGACATTGGGCGTCTGCGGCGTATCGAGCAGGTTGGTAGCGCGACTGAAGAAGGCAAGGTAACGACCATCTCCACTGATCACGCCGCGAGAACTCTGGTCATCAGGCACCTGCGCCTGGTTTCCCGTCGAGACAGCTACCGTCTCGGTGGTAGCCAGATTCATCAGAAAGACACTCACCAAGGGCAGCAGGCGCGGCAGTCGCGATGTACTCCACCGCACCAGTCTCCCAGTTCCGAATAAAACCTTTGCGTACGAATGGTTGGAACTGGCCTGTTATCAAATCGGTATCGCTCACCACCACAACCAGTTTTGGCGGAAAGCTCACATAGTTGGAAGACGAGTGGAATGCGGGCGTGCGCTGCAGGCTCCGACTGATCAGGATCGTCGTTCCACTATTGGTGTCACGCAGGTAGTTGTAAGATCGACCAACCCCGGACGGTGGCGGCTGCACATCCGGCACGAACGCCCCACTGGACAAAAACGCTACTCGTCCGTCATCAGCGGGCGTGTAGCAACAACTATCGAAACGCTGTTCCAAACCGTTGCTGTCGACACTCACGCGCTCGACAGCACTGGTCACGCGATCACGCAGGAACACGTCGTAGCGCTGGTTGTTGTCGCCCGGGACGATGTTCGAATCCAAACAATTGAACGTCAGGTATCGCCCATTCTGGGACAACGCAGGTCCCGAGCAGATGACCGCAGGTTGCCCCGTCATCGTGACCGTTTCTAGCACGGGTGCACCAACCTCAAGTGCGGTAACGGGGGTTGCGGCAATGAGAGCAGTCAAGATCAGCAGTCGGCGTGTGAGCATAGTTTTACTGCTCGAAGCCGTGCGCAAAGA
>JAYUYW010000048.1:0-2816 GCA_043752325.1 Rhodanobacteraceae bacterium
AGGAGCCTTACTGATGGCCGAGTCGATCGACAACCAAACCCCTGCACCACGTTACGGCAAGTCGCGCTCGCGACGCGGCAGCGTGATCGGCTTCGTGATCGCGCTGTTCGCCATCATCGTCCTGGCCATGATGTGGTGGTGGGACAGCGAGCCGGCGCATTTCGATGTTGCTGGCGCCGCACGCGAACATGCCGGTACCAGCAGCGCGACTCTGCCGATCGGCTACACGACGACGGTCAGCGCGGTCAAATCGGCGCGGACTCTGCTCGACAAGCCGGGCGGCTATATCAGCAACGACAAGCTGCCACCGGGCCTGTTCCTGGACAACCAACCGAACTGGGAGTTCGGTGTCATCACCGCGATTCGCGATTTGACCCGCGCATTGCGCAACGATTTCAGCCGTTCGCAAACGCAGTCGGTCGAGGACAAGGACCTGCAGGAGGCGGAACCTCTTTTCAGTTCACCGAACGATCGCTGGTTGCTGCCGAGTTCGGAAGGCCAGTATCGCAAAGGCATCGACCGTCTGGACGGCTATCTGGTCCGGCTCGCTGACTCCGATCCTAACAATGCGCAATTCTATGCGCGTGCCGATAACCTTGGCGAGTATCTACAGACTGCCTCGCAGCGACTCGGATCGTTGTCGCAGCGTTTGTCGGCGAGTGTCGGCCAGTACCGTACCGATACCGATCTTGCCAACGACCCCAGCGCGGAGCAGACCAAGCCTGGCGAGCGGGCACGCATGGTGCGCACGCCATGGTTGAAGATTGACGACAACTTTTACGAAGCGCGTGGCTATACCTGGGCATTGCGTGAGCAACTCGAAGCGATCCGCATCGACTTTCGTCAGGTGCTCACCGATAAGAATGCGATGGTCAGCCTGGAGCAGGTGATGCGCGAACTGGATGAAGCGCAAAAGTCGTTGCGAAGTCCGATGGTGTTGAACGGATCGCCGTACGGATTCTTCGGCAATCATTCGCTGGTCCTGGCCAACTACGTATCGCGTGCCAACGCGGCGATCATCGAACTGCAGGCACTGCTGCGGCGTGGCTGACGCCGCTCGCCTTCATCGCAGCAAAGGGCGACCCTCGCGGTCGCCCTTTGCTGTCACCGGATTGTTGAAGTGATCAGTCCAACGCGCGACTGGCGCGAATGGCTGCAACATCCCATCGCTGTAGCGCTGCTGTTCCTGCTGCCCGTGGCGTTGCTGTTGCCACCGGTGCCGATTGACGAGACGCGCTACCTCGCGGTCGCCTGGGAAATGCGCCACAGCGGCAATTTTCTCGTCCCACATCTCAACGGCGAACTGTATTCGCAAAAGCCACCACTGCTGTTCTGGCTGATCAACGCAAGTTGGACGCTGACAGGCCTGAATGGATGGAGTGCGCGATTGGTGACGCTGGGTTGTTCGCTGCTTAGCCTGGTCCTGCTTGGCCGGATCGCGTTGCGCCTTGGCGTAGGTGCTCAAGCGGCGCGTATATCGCAATGGGTACTGCTCGGCATCGGCCATTTCGCTATCTTCGCGAACGCGATCATGTTCGACATTGTGCTGACAACCTGCGTGCTGATTGCGCTGTCTGGTGTACTCGATCTTGCCGAAGGTCGGCGTAGTCGGGGCATCCTGATTGCCGGTCTTGGCATTGGCCTTGGTGTGCTCACCAAAGGCCCGGTGGTTTTGCTCGACATCGGCTTCGCTGCGCTGACGGCGCCGTTTTGGAGTGAGGCGGTTCGCTTGCGAAAGGGACGCTACTACGTCTCGCTGGGATTCGCCGTGCTGCTTGGCGCCGTGATTGGCCTGGCCTGGGCGATCCCGGCAGCCATCGTTGGTGGCGATGCGTACGCGCACGCGATCCTGTTCAAACAAACCGTGGGACGCGTGACATCGAGCTTCGCCCATCAACGCCCGTTCTGGTGGTATCTGTGGTTGCTGCCGGTAATGCTGTTGCCGTGGATCGTGGTGCTGCGCGGACGCTGGGCCGATGTGCGCTCTGCTGTTTCGACCGAGCCCGCGCTGCGACTGGCGCTGGGTTGGACACTGCCAACCGTGCTGGTGTTTTCGCTGGTCAGCGGCAAACAGGGTCACTATCTGTTGCCGATCCTGCCCGGCTTTGCGCTGTTTTTCGGGGTGTTGATTGCCCGCAGCGACCTGCGCATCCGCGTCGGCCTGATGGGCGCGCTGGTGGTCATACTCGGGCTGGCGCTGGCAAGCCTGCCGTACCTGGCGACTACGCGCGACCACTGGAAATTGTTGACGCCACTCTGGCCCTGGTGGGGTGTGTTGATGGCTGCATTGGGCGCCGCGTTGATCACCTTTCGCCGTCAGCTGCTTGGCGTGCAATGGACTGCACTGACGACCTTGAGCGTGGTGCTTCTCATCAAGCTGGCGCTCGTGCAAGGTACCGGTGACCATTACGATCCCCGTGCGGCCGCTGCGAAGGTTCGAAAGTTGCAGGACAGTGGCGCGCCGGTGCTTCAGTACGGTTGGCACCACGGGGTCTACGAGTTCGCGGGGCGCTTGCAGAAGCCGCTGGAATGGCGCTACCACGGCAACGAAGTCCGCGAGTGGCTTCGAGCGCATCCCGATGGTTATTTGATCGTTTTTGAAACCAAACTGCGTCCAGCGACGCCACCATTGATGGAAATTCCGTTTCGCGGAAGCCAGTTTGCCGTATGGCCGGCCAACGCGGCGTTGGCTGGTGGCGTGCCCGATCGCAATGGCGAAGAGCCGCCCGACGAAGACTGACTGCGGCCCCGGCTGTCCGATGCGCCCAAGTTCGGGTTTCCGTTTCAGAGCAAACGACTGCGAGTAGCCCCAAGCC
>JAYUYW010000049.1:0-7273 GCA_043752325.1 Rhodanobacteraceae bacterium
AACTTGCCGTCTTCGTCGCGATAGCTTTTGAACTGCGCGGCGTCGTTGTTGGCCGGCGACGCAACCGTGCGCATCGGTGTTGCCACTCGCGCAGCAAGCGCACCAATGCCGACTGTCTCGCGCAAGCGTGCAAGCAACGCGACGCTGCGCTCGCGCGCCTTGCGTGCGCCCACCGACAGCACGTTCTGTATGTCATCGGGATGCGCGACCAGCGTTTCGTAACGCTCGCGTGGTTCGGCCAATTCCTGATCAATTCGCTCGAACAGTTTCTGCTTGGCATCGCTCCAGGCAATGCCATCGGCATAGGCCTGTCGCATTGCGGCGGTTTCCTCGGGGCTGGCAAATGCCTGATAGATCGCGAACAGATTTGAACCCTCGATTTCCTTGGGTTCGCCGGGCAAGCGCGAGTCGGTGATGATGCCCATGATCGCCTTGCGCAGTTCCGCCTTGGGCAACCACAGCGGAATGGTGTTGTTGTAGCTTTTCGACATCTTGCGACCGTCGAGACCGGGCAGGGTGGCGACGTTGTCGTCAACCTGCGCCTCGGGCAGCGTGAACGGTTCGGTTTTGTCGCCACCAACCGCGCGCCAGGCATCGCCATAAAGATGATTGAAACGCTGCGCGATATCACGCGCCATCTCGATGTGCTGCACCTGGTCACGACCGACCGGAACCTTGTTGGCGTTGAATATCAGGATGTCGGCAGCCATCAGCACGGGATACATGAAGAGCCCCGCGCTGATCCCGGCATCGATGTCTTCGCCATCCTCGGTATTGCGATCAACTGCCGCCTTGTAGGCATGCGCACGGTTGAGCAGGCCCTTGCCAGTGACGCAGGTCAGCAGCCAGGTCAGCTCGGTCGTTTCGACAACGTCGGACTGCGCATAGAAAAATGCACGGTCGGTATCCAAGCCCAACGCCAGCCACGTCGCGGCGATTTCCAGCCGAGACCGCGCGATGCGTTGCGGGTCTTCGCACTTGATCAGCGCATGCAGGTCGGCAAGAAAGTAAAACGACTCAACATCCTCGCGCCGGCTCGCCGCAATCGCCGGCCGGATCGCGCCGACGTAATTGCCCAGGTGTGGCGTGCCGGTCGTGGTGATGCCGGTGAGGACTCGCAGGTTCTGACTCATTGATCGCACTGGTGTGGCGGGAACAAGTTCCCAGTCTAGGCGAAACCTCCTGCTACCTCGTCATTCCTGCGAAGGCACAGGCGCTCTTCAACAGTCGGAGGCTGGTCAGTCCATTTTTATTTTCGTCAAGAAATTCGAAGATAACCAGAATCAAAATGGGTCCCCGCTTGACCAGCGGTTCGGCTGTTGAAAGACGCGGGGATGACGACGTCATGGGGGTTTAACCCCGCCCCGCACCCTGCCGCGTTGAATGAGTTCCCCAACCGGAGACTCGCCATGCGTACCCTGATCGCTGCACTCGCTGTTTCGCTGTTCACCGCCATGCCGGTCCACGCCGGCAGCTTGCTCGACCTCGCCGTCGTCGATCGCGACACCGGCGAAACCCTCACCACCTATGACCGCTACGGAAAAACATGGGTCGCCGGCAAACCCGGCCACCGCTATTCGGTACGCCTCAGCAATCGCACGGGCGGTCGCGTAATGGCCGTGCTGTCGGTCGACGGCGTCAACGCGGTCAGCGGCGAAACTGCCGGCAGCGACCAGAACGGCTACGTGCTGGATGCCTGGCAAAGCACCGAAATCCTCGGCTGGCGCAAAACACTCGACGAGATTGCCCAGTTCAACTTCACCAGCCTGCCGAACAGTTATGCGGCGAGAACCGGAAGGCCGACCAATGTCGGCGTCATCGGCGTCGCCATATTCACCGAGCGCGCGCCAGTCATCACCTATCGCGAGCAGGGTCGTCGCTACGATTCACCGGCGTCGGCACCGTACGAGTCGGACGAGGAGCAAGCCGCCGAGCCGATGGCCTCTGCAGCGGATGCAGCGGCCCCGGAAGCCATGCGTGAAAATTCGGCGGGAATGGCGAAGTCCGAAGGCCGTGCATCGTCCGATGTCGGCGCTGTACAACCACAACGGACGGCTCGCGCAGAACGTCTCGGCACCGGTCACGGTGCGCGTGAGGATTCCCGCGTTGTCTATACCGAGTTCACTCGCAGCAGCTCGCGACCAGCCGAGCATTTGGGCATCTGGTACGACAGCTACCGCAACCTGGTCGCGCAAGGCGTGATTGTCCAGAGGCCGATCGCATGGAACAACGCCAACCCGTTTCCGAACAGCTTCGTCGTCGATCCACCGCGTCGTTGATTGGCCGCGTCATCTGGTCGTAAACGTAAACGCCCCGCTCCCCCGGGGCGTCTTGTTCGGAAACCTGTCGCAACGACGCGGCCCGTTATCATCACGCCCTGACCCATCGACGCAACCTGCGTGAGCCCGTCCGAATGCAACTGATCGACATCGGCGCCAACATCGGCCACGAAACGTTTCGCCACGACTTCGACGCAATGCTCGACAGAGCACGTGCGCACGGCGTGGTGCAGATGATGGTGACCGGTGCCGATGCTGCGGGCAGCCGCATTGCCAGTGCGCTCGCGTTGCAGCATCCAGGATTTCTGTTTGCAACCGCCGGCGTGCATCCGCATTGGGCAGTCGAGTACGACGATGCCACCGACGCGCTGCTGCGCTCGCTCGCCACGCAGCCCTACGTTAGGGCCGTCGGTGAAACCGGGCTCGACTATCACCGCAATATCTCACCACCTTCGGCACAGGTCGCCGCGTTTGATCGCCAATTGCAGATCGCCGTCGACAATGGCAAGCCGTTGTTCCTGCACCAGCGAGACGCGCACGATGATTTCATCGCCAGCCTCGACCGCGTGCGCAGCAAGGTCGGCCCGGTCGTCGTGCACTGCTTTACCGGCACACGCGGAGAATTGATCGACTACATCGACCGCGATTGCCACATCGGCATTACCGGCTGGATCTGCGACGAACGCCGCGGCCAGCACTTGAAAGACATCGTCGGCCTGATCCCGGCCGATCGGCTGATGATCGAAACCGATTCACCTTACCTGTTGCCCCGCGACCTGGTCCAGAAGCCGTCACATCGTCGTAACGAACCGATGTTCCTCGCCCACATCTGCAACGCAGTCGCCGAGGCGCGCGGCGAGAGCGCGGAATATGTCGCCGACATCACCACCCGCAACGCGCGGGAGTTCTTCGGCCTACCGACTCCGGATTGATTTCGCTGTGGCGTCGCGATCGCGCTCTTTTTTTGGCTGCGCCGCGCTCGCTTGTTGCTTGTTTGCGACAGCCGACCTCGCCAAATGGCGACTCAAGAAAAAGAAAAGCCGAGCGCAGCGCAGAAAACAAACGGCCAGTTATCCCGCCAGATAATCGTTCTTGAGTTGGACATATTGCCGCGCCGAGTAGTACAGGCGTTCGATCTCGTCGTCGCTGAGTTTGCGAGCGAAGCGGGCGGGGCTGCCGATCCAGAGTTCGCCTTCGCCGACTTTCTTGCCAGGGCTGACCGTGGCGCCGGCGCCGATCAGGCTGTGCTTGCCGATGACGGCGCCGTCGAGAATGGTCGCGTTCATGCCGATCAGGCAAGCGTCGCCGACGACGCAGGCGTGCACGATGGCGGCGTGGCCGATTGTGACGTCGTCGCCGATCATCAAGGGGTAGCCGGGTGAGTACGGGCCTTCATGCGCAACGTGCAGGATGGTCCCATCCTGCACATTCGTGCGCGCGCCGATGCGTATGCGATGGACATCGCCGCGAACGACCGTACACGGCCAGATCGACGAGTCCTCGCCAACCTCGACATCACCGATGACGACGGCGGCAGGATCGACATAGGCACTGGCGGCAATGCGTGGGGATATTCCTTTGTAGGCGCGGAGGGTCATCGTCTTGCCTTGCATTCGATGTAACCAGACTAGCAGCGCGCCGCCGTGTCGCGAAACGCCGCGCGGCAGGGGGATGGCCGAAAAGTGCTGTAAAGAACGCCGAGCCAGCGAACTTTCTTGCCCGTAAATCGACAGACTGTGGGGATCAGCTGAGACTACCCTGCCGATGGTCCCGTGACGCGGACCCGCGGGTCGGCGATCATTGTTTGTCGAATCGGTGCTGGTTGGCCGCAACCTGACTACGGAAATCACTCATGTCGCGCAGCAAACTGATCGTAGTCGTCGTTCTTGCTGCCGTGATCGGCGTCATTGCCTGGCGTGTGATAGCGCAGAAAAGCGCGGGTGAAGGTGCAGCCGCGATGCGCGCGAAAGACGATGCAGCGCCAGTGCCGGTAACCGCCGTCGAGGTGCAAACCCGTGACGTACCGGTATTCCTGACCGCGCTGGGCACGGTGTCGGCTTTGAACACGGTCACGATCAGCGCTCAGGTCAGTGGTCAGTTGAAAGCCGTGCATTTCACTGAAGGCGGTGAAGTAAAAAAGGGCGACCTGATCGCTGAAATCGACCCCCGCACCTATCAATCCACGCTGGATCAGTCGCTGGCGAAGAAGAAGCAGGATTCGGCCCTGCTCGCCGCTGCGCGGAGCACCTTGAAGCGGTATGACGAGCTGATCGAAAAGAAGTTCGTGTCGGCGCAGGATCTGGAAAACCAGCGCCAAAGCGTGAGCCAGCAAGAGGCCCTGCTCGCCGGCGATGATGCTGCGATCAGCAATGCCCGCATCCAGCTTGGTTACACGCGCATCGTCGCGCCCATTGACGGGTTGGCGGGCATCCGCCAGGTCGATGTCGGCAACCTGGTGCAGGCCAATGGTGGCGCCATCGTCGTGCTGACCCAGGTGCAGCCGGTCAACGTGATTTTCACCTTGCCGCAGCAGGACATGGCCAAGGTGCGTGAAGCCTATGCCGCGCCGCTCACCGTGCAGGCGATGTCCCGCACCGATTCGACGCCGCTTGCATCGGGCGAGCTAAAGGTGATCGACAACAGCATCGATAGCGCGACGGCGACGTTCAAACTGAAAGCCGAATTCGCCAACGGCGATCGCAAATTGTGGCCGGGCGAATTCGTCAATGTACGTATGCAGGTACGCATCGTGAAAGGCGGCTTGGTCGTACCGGGGCCAGCAGTCAGTCAAGGGCCCGACGGCGAGTTCGCGTGGCTGGTCGCCGACGGCAAGGTAACGATGCAACCGGTAAAGACAGCCGGCCAGGCCGAGGACGGTGGTGTCGTCGTTGTCGAGGGCTTGAAGGCAGGCGACAAGGTTGTTACCGAAGGCCAGTTCCGGTTGAAGTCGGGCCTTGCGGTGAAAGCGATGGCGCCGGGCGAAGTCGCGGAAGCGGTGGTGCCTCCCGGCGACGAGAAGAGCAAAGGCAACGGTCGCGGTCGTCGTCCGCGCTAGTCAGGCACGCTCATGGGTTTCTCCACACTTTTCATTCGTCGCCCGATCGCGACTTCGCTGCTGATGGCGGCGTTGCTTCTGCTCGGCGTGCTCGGCTATCAGCAATTACCGGTATCGGCCCTGCCCGATATCGACGCGCCGTCGATCCAGGTCACGACGCAATATCCCGGTACCAGTCCCAGCACAATGGTAGCGCTGGTAACGACACCGCTGGAGCGCCAGTTCGGCCAGATTTCCGGCCTCAAGGTAATGACCTCGGATTCGTCGGCGGGGCTGTCGACCATTCTGCTCACCTTCGACAGCGCCCGCGACATCGACGCCGCCGCGCAGGATGTGCAATCGGCAATCAACGCCGGCCGCGGCACCCTGCCGGGCAACCTGCCGTTTCCGCCGGTCTACAACAAGGTCAATCCGGCCGACGCGCCGATCATTACCTTGATGCTGAGTTCGCCATCGCTGCAGTTGCGCGAAGTGAACAACTACGCCGACTCGATCCTCGCGCAGAAACTCTCGCAGGTCAGCGGCGTGGGACTGGTCAGCATCGCCGGCAACGTGCGTCCCGCGGTGCGCGTGCAGGTCGACCCTGCCGCGATCGCCAACCAGGGCCTGACCATCGAAGACGTGCGTTCGGCGCTCACCCAAGCCAACGTCAACGGCCCCAAGGGCAGCATCAACGGCGCGGCGCAAACGTTTTCGATTTCCGCCAACGACCAGATCTCCGACGCCGACGAGTATCGCAACGTCGTCATCAGCTACAAGAACAACGCCGCGGTGCGACTGGGCGATGTCGCCAAGGTGATCGACGGCGTCGAGAACGACCAGCTCGCCGCGTGGGCGAACGGCAAGCCGGCGGTGCTGCTCGATATCCGTCGCCAGCCCGGTGCGAACATCGTCAAGACCGTCGACGACATCAAGGAGATGCTGCCCGAGATGCGCACGCTGCTGCCGGTTGGCGTGAATCTGGAAGTGTTCTCGGATCGCACCGTCACCATTCGCGCGTCGGTGGAGGATGTCGAGTTCACCTTGATGCTGACCATCTGCCTGGTCATCGCGGTGATCTTCGTGTTCCTGCGGCGCTTGTGGGCGACGATCATTCCCAGCGTCGCGGTGCCGTTGTCGATACTTGGCACCTTTGCGGTGATGGCGTTTGCGAGCTTCTCTCTCGACAACCTGTCGCTGATGGCATTGACCGTCGCGACCGGATTCGTTGTTGACGATGCGATCGTGATGATCGAGAACATCGTGCGCTATCTCGAAAAAGGCCATGCGCCGAAAGATGCCGCCGAACGCGGCGCGCGCGAGATTGGCTTCACCGTGCTGTCATTGACGGTTTCACTGATCGCGGTGTTCCTGCCGCTGTTGTTGATGCCAGGCGTGACTGGTCGCCTGTTCAAGGAATTCGCGATCGTGTTGTCGATTGCCGTTGCGCTGTCGATGGTGATCTCGCTGACGCTGACGCCGATGATGTGTGCCTATCTTCTTCGTCGCGAAAACGCGCCGGAAGAACACCACGCTGCCGGCGACAAACAGACCTGGTGGGACCACCTTGTCGATGGCTACGGTCGCAGTCTCGACTGGGTGCTCGCCCATCGCGTGCTTACCATGCTCGTGTTGACGGCCACCGTTGCGCTCACCGTCGTGTTGTTTATCGCGATGCCGAAAGGCCTGCTGCCGGACCAGGACACCGGCATGATTACCGGCGTGGTTGCAGCCGACGACACCATCGCATTTCCGGCCATGCTCGAACGTACCATTCGTGTCGCCGAAGCGCTGCGTGCCGATCCCGCGGTCGCCGGCGTCGCCGCTTTCATTGGTGCGGGTTCGATCAACCCGACCTTGAACCAGGGTCAGTTGTCGATCGTCCTGAAACCGCTCGCAGAACGCGAGGGGCTTGCCGAACTGCTTCCGCGTCTGCAACGCACGGCCGCCGACATTCCCG
>JAYUYW010000050.1:0-16902 GCA_043752325.1 Rhodanobacteraceae bacterium
TGGAGGCCTGGGTCGGAATCGAACCGGCGTACGCGGCTTTGCAGGCCGCTGCATGACCACTCTGCCACCAGGCCGGTAGCGGGAAACATGCGAGTGCGCGTCTCCTGTAAAACACCCCCCGATAAAACAAGACCCCGGCGAACCGAGGTCTGGTCAAAATCTGGAGCGGGAAACGAGACTCGAACTCGCGACCCCGACCTTGGCAAGGTCGTGCTCTACCAACTGAGCTATTCCCGCTCGGGAGCCGCGCATTATGCCGAATTCAAGGCGACTGTCAAACCACTTTGCGCCGCTCTCGACACGGTTTTCGCGAGATTTGCCCGCCTGCGCAAGCCGTTATAGCGCTAATCAGCCCTGCTTTCAGCCGCGCTCGCGCAGGACCGGCCACGCGGCACGAACGTAGACAAAACCCGACCAGATGGTCAGCACCGCTGCGATGACCAACAATGCTTCACCGATGCGGTAGGGCTTTAATTCCGGGAAATCGCGCTGGTACAGGCAGACCACGATCGCGACAATTTGCATAACCGTCTTCAGCTTGCCGACGAAGGCGACGCGGACATGCTTGCTGCGGCCAATCTCGGCCATCCACTCGCGTAGGGCGGAAATGCTGATCTCGCGACCGACAATCACGGCGCTGGTGACGGCCAACAACGGCGTCGGATTTTGTTGCACGATCAGGAACAGGGCGACGGCCACCATCAGCTTATCCGCGACCGGATCAAGGAAGGCGCCGAAAGCGGAACCCATGTTCCAGCGTCGCGCAATCCAGCCATCGAGCCAGTCGGTGATGGCGGCCACGATGAATATGCCGGCTGCGGCCACATTCGACCAGCGCGCGGTGGCCGGGTAGTACTCCGGCAGGTAGAAAACAATGATGATGACCGGCAACAGTCCGATCCGAAACAGGGTAATGATGGTCGGGACGGTCAGGGTCATTCGGTGCGGACTGATTCGGGCGGGGCTGGTTCGGGTATGCAGATTCGGGGAAGGCGCTCGCGAACCGTATGGGTCGGCGATCGCGTCGATTGGCAGTGTAGCCCAGCGCGTCGATTGTCCGAGACGCGTTGCAGACCCGGGATGTTCCTGCGGTCAGGAATGAAAGCTCGCGTAGATGCGCTCGGCCAGCTCGCGGTTGATTCCGTCGACACGGATGAGTTCGTCGACTCCTGCTTGCGCAAGGCCTGCCCTCCCGCCGAAATGTTTCAAGAGCGCGGAGCGCCGTTTCGCGCCGACGCCGACGATTTCCTCCAGCGTGCTGGTCTCGCGCGATTTCTCGCGACGGCCGCGATGGCCTGTGATGGCAAATCGATGAGCTTCATCACGCACGGCTTGCACGAGGTGCGACGCAGGAGATTCCGGGCCCGGAAACAATACCTTCCCGCTGCCGCCGATGATGAGGTTTTCATCGCCTGCTTTCCGCGCCTCACCCTTGGCGACGCCGACGACGCATGGCACCTCGACACCGAGTTCCTTCAGAACATCCATCGCCTGTTTGAGCTGGCCTTTGCCACCATCAATCAGCAACAGATCGGGCAACGCAACCTCGCCTGCTTTCACGCGCTGATAGCGGCGCAAGAGGGCCTGGCGCATGGCGGCATAGTCGTCGCCCGGTTCGATGCCGGCGATGTTAAAGCGACGATATTGGGATTTTTCCGGACCTTCCGGTCCATAAACGACGCACGACGCCACCGTCGCTTCACCCATCGTGTGGCTGATGTCAAAGCACTCGATGCGTTGCGGAGTTTGCGCAAGACCGAGCAAGTCACGCAGGGATTCGAACCGACGCAACTGAGTGCTGCGGCTGGCCAGTCGTGTTGCCAACGCCGCTTCTGCGTTCTTACAGGCAAGTTCGAGGAAGCGGGCGCGATCAGATCGCACGTTGGGTTTTATCGCGATCACGTGACCTGACTGCGTGGTCAAGGCTTCGGTGAGCAATTCCAATTCCGGCGGTGCATCTGAAACGATCAACTCGTTCGGTACCGGCCGTTCCAGGTAGTACTGGGCAATGAAGGACGCGATTACATCGCCGCCTTCTGCATCGCCAGGCAGACGCGGGAAAAAATCACGCGAACCGAGGCTGACGCCATTGCGAAAGAACAGCACGCTGACGCAGGCAATGCCGTTCGCCATCGCGCAAGCGATCACATCCATGTCGGCGCTGGCGCCTTGCACATAGTGGTTTGCCTGTACTCGCTTGAGCGCGGCGATGCGGTCGCGAACCATCGCCGCGCGCTCGAAGGCGAGGTCAGTGCTGGCTTGCTCCATCGACGCGACCAGTTCATCAACAACAGCGTTGCTGCGCCCTTCCAGGAACATGGAGGCGTGTCGCACGCTGTTCGCGTACTCGCTTGCTTCGATCAGGCCAACACACGGCGCCGTGCAGCGCTGGATCTGGTATTGCAGGCACGGTCGCGAACGATTGCGGAAGTAGCTGTCGTCGCAGTTGCGGATACGGAAAAGTTTCTGCAGCAAGTCCAGGCTGCCGCGCACCGCTGCTGCGCTGGGAAACGGTCCGAAATAGCGACCTTTCGCATTTCGTGTGCCACGGTGGAATGCCAACCGTGGAAATTCACCAGCGGTGACGTGGATGTACGGGTAGCTTTTGTCGTCGCGCAGCAGGATGTTGTAGCGCGGTCGCAGCGATTTGATCAGTTGCGATTCGAGCAGCAACGCCTCGGCTTCGGTGCGCGTCAGCGTGGTTTCCATTGCTGCGATCTGCGACACCATCGACGCGATGCGTGGTTCCAGGCGCGGCCTTAGAAAATAGCTGCCCACCCGCTTCTTCAGGCTGCCGGCCTTGCCGACGTAGAGCAACTTTCCGTCCGCGCCGAACATTCGGTAGACGCCAGGCCCGCTGCTCAAGCCCCTGACAAATGCCTTCCCGTCGAAGACTTCGGCCGTGTTGGCGTCCCCGGAAATGGCGGCCGCAGTGCGGAGTTGCAACTCAGGCTCTGGCTTCATCCGGTCATTGTAATAAGCGCGATGCCGGCCCGACGAGCGTTCAAGGGCGCGAAACTGAACGGACAACTGCTGTACCGCAGCATGACAAGAAAGCGTTAACACGCCACGATGAAAACGTTTACATCGTTGCAGGGACTACGTTTCGCGCCATGAGCGTCACCATTAAAGATGTCGCGCGCGAGGCTGCCGTTTCGGTGGCAACCGTGTCGCGCGCCTTGAACGGTCACGACAGTGTCACGCCCGCGACACGCGAGCATGTTGGTGCGATCGCCAAGCGGCTTCGCTACGTTCCGCATGGCGCAGCGCGCAGCTTAATTACACGGCGCACGGAAACGCTGGGCGTGGTGTTGCCTGACTTGTATGGCGAGTTCTTTTCGGAACTGATCCGCGGCATCGATTGTGTTGCGCGTGAGCACGGGCTGCATTTGTTGGTGTCGAGTTCGCATGGTTCGGCGTCGGAAACCGGGGCCGCGTTGCGTGCATTGAGCGGTCGCGTCGATGGCATCTTGATCATGTCGCCGCATGCGGCTGCGACGCATCTGGCCGATGACCTGCCTGTCACCACGCCCGTGGTTCTTATGAACACGCGCAGCCACGATGGGGACTACCTGTCGCTCGCAATCGACAATCACGGTGGCGCTTGGGCGATGGTCGAACATCTCGTTGGCGCCGGCTATCGACGCATCGCGCTGATCGGCGGACCGACCGACAACTTCGATGCACAGGAGCGGCTGCGTGGTTATCGCGAGGCCTTGGAGCATTTCGCCAGCGGCAGCGTCGCGCAGGTACTGGAAGGCGATTTCAGCGAAAAGTCCGGCCACGCCGCCGGTCTCGCGATTGCGGCGATGGCAAAACGTCCTGAAGCCGTATTCGCGGCCAACGACATGATGGCGCTGGGCTGTTTGCGCGCCCTGCGCGATGCTGGCCTGCACGTGCCACGGGATGTTGCGCTCGCTGGTTTTGATGACATTCCAATCGCCCGCTTCATTGCGCCCGGCCTGACCACCATGCGAGTCAACATCTCCGAACTCGGTGGCCGCGCTGCCCGCGCTTTGATTGCCGGCCTGACCGGCACGAAAAACGCTGCGACGCACCAGGTACTGGCACCAGAGCTGGTGGTGCGCGCGTCGACGAGCAAGTCGGGCGCCTCGCGCGAGGACAGCTCCTGAGCCAAACCGTCACCCCACGCATCGCAGTTTCAATCCACATTGCACTTCGCTTATCGCCCCCGGGAGGGCACGACCATGAAGCAGTCCAAGACCAACTTCCATCGTCCACAGCGCAAGCTGCTGGTCTGTGCCCTCGCCGCCTGCATCGCGATGATGGCAGGCAACGTTCTTGCGCAGTCGACCGCCGCAACGTTGAAGGGCCAAGTTATCGGCGGAGCCGCGGCTGGCGCCGAAGTGACGCTGACCAATATCAATACCGGCTACACACGTCAGACCTTGGCGAATGAAGACGGCAGCTACATCGTGCTGGGCCTTCCGCCGGGCTCGTATCGCGTGGATGTCGCGGCATCGGGCGGCGCGAGCAAGACCACGGCAGTGACCTTGCAGGTATCGCAAACGGCTACCCTTGACCTCGACGTTGGCGGCGACTCTGCACCAAGTACGGGCGCAACGACCCTCGACGCGATCACCGTCACGTCGGGTCCGCTGATTGAAACGAAGACGTCGGAAGTCGGCAGCTTCGTGACCCAACGACAGATTGAGGCCTTGCCGCAGAACTCGCGCAACTTCCTCGCCTTCGCCGATACGGTTCCTGGCGTCGTCTTCGAGACACGCTCGGATGGCAGCAGCCAGTTGCGCGGCGGCGGCCAGAGCTCCAACGGCGTCAACGTGTTCATCGATGGCGTCGGCCAGAAGAACTATGTTCTCAAGGGCGGCATCAGTGGCCAGGACACCTCGCCCGGCAATCCGTTCCCGCAGGGGGCGATTGCCGAGTACAAGGTAGTCACACAGAACTACAAGGCCGAATACGACCAGTTGAGCAGCGCTGGCGTCACCGCGCTGACCAAATCGGGTACCAACGAATTCCACGGCGATGTGTTCCTGGACTACACCGACGAGGACTACCGCTCGCGGCGTCCATCGGAAGACGGCGGCGACAAAGCCAAATCCCTGACCAAGCAATACGGCCTTACGTTCGGCGGCCCGATCATCAAGGATGTGCTCCACTACTTCTTCTCTTACGAAGCCAAGGACGTCCTGCGTCCGGCCGATGTCTTTCCCGGCGCAAACACGACGCTGTCACAGCTGCCTGCTGAGGCGCAAGGGTTCATTGGCCCGAACAGCCTTCCCTTCAACGAAGACCTGTACTTCGGCAAGATCACCTGGATTCCCGGCCAGGATCACCTGGTCGAGCTGACCGCGAAGTACCGCACCGAGCATCAGATCGACGGCATCGGCGGCATCAACACGTCGGACTTCGGCAACGACAAGGCCAACAACGAAAAGCGCGTGGACCTGCGCTACCAGTACACGTTCGGCGACTGGCTCAACGACGCGCACCTCACCTACGAGGACTCGTTCTTCAACCCCGAGTCGATCAACAGCACCGGCTATGGAATCCGCCTGGAGAGATCCAATAACGGCAACAACCGCGATGCGGTGCTCAACTATGGCGCTGGTGACAACTTCCAGCGCAAAGGCCAGAAAGGCGTCAGCTTCCAGGATGACCTGTCATGGTTCGGGCTGGATTGGGCGGGCAGCCACATCATCAAGATGGGCGTGAAGTACAAGAAGATCGACATCAGCGCGTTCGAGCAGAGCCCGCGCAATCCGCAGTTCTTCTACGACATCGGCGAGGGATTTGCATTACCGAACCGGGTCCAGTTTGGCAACCTGGTTCCAGGCGCGAGCACGCTCAACATCGAGAGTGCCAACTCGCAGCTGGGCCTTTACATCCAGGATGATTGGGAGGTCAATCAGAAACTCACCTTGAACCTCGGCATCCGCTGGGACTACGAGCGAACGCCCAGCTATTTGAACTTCAAACCGCGCCCGGAACTCGTCGCTGCGTTACGGGCTTGGCCGAACATCCAGAACACCGACTACGACATCGAGGATTACATCAGCAGCGGCAACAATCGCGAGGCGTTCAAGGATGCGTTCGCACCGCGCCTCGGTTTCTCGTACGACCTGTTCGAGGATCAACGCCACGTGATATTCGGTGGCGCAGGGCGCTCCTACGACCGCAACCTGTTTGACTACCTGGCTCTGGAACAATCGAAGGGAATCTTCCCGCGCTACGAATTTCAGTTCAACACGCCCGCGCACCCCTGTACGGTCGGCACAGGAAACTGCATCGCATTCGACCCACGCTACTACGATCCGACCAATCTGGCTCCGCTGGTTGCGGCCAACCCGAACCTCGGCGGCGAGATCAACCTGATCAACAACGATTTGAAGACGCCATACTCCGACCAGTTCAGCATCGGCATGCGCAACACCTTTACGCTCGCGGACACCGACTGGAACACATCGGCAACACTGTCGCGCATCAACGCAAAGGATGGCATCTACTTCGCGCTCGGCAACCGATACCCGAATGGCAGCTTCCGCAATAACCCCAACGCCACGTGGGGCAGCTCCCCGTTCGGTCAGCCAATCCCTGGGTTCGGCACGCTGCTGATCGCCAGCAATGGCATTGAATCCAAGACCAACCAGGTATTGCTGTCGCTGGAGAAACCGTACTCGGAGGAATCGGGCTGGGCGATGACGCTGGCCTACACCTACACCGAAGCAGAAGAAAACCGGTTGAACGCGGCGATAAACGACGAGCACTACACGTTCGACTATCCAGATCCGAGCGGACAGGGCTTCCTGCGTGCAATTGGGATTGCGCGCCATCGCGTAGTGCTGACCGGCAACTGGGATGGCCCATGGGACATGGTTTATTCGGGTAAGGCGACCTATGCCAGTCCGCAAGCGAAGGAAGCTCTGAACTGTTTTGACGCTCCAAACTTCGACAATTGCCGTTTTGATCCGTTGGTCCCATCAGGGACATTTGGGCAACGCCAGATCGACTTGGCAGCATCGAAGAACATCGACCTGGGCGAGGGCCTGGGCTTGGGCTTCCGTATCGACATCCTCAATGTATTCAATTACCGCAACTACACCGACTACGAAACGTGGCGCGGCGCTCCCGGCGAGGCCAACCCGAACTTCGGCAATATCAACGGTCCTGGCATCCTCGATCCAACACGCACCGTAAAGCTGTCGATACGCGCCACATTCTAAGGCGCTGGAAATGGTGCATGCCTGATCGTGGATGGACGATCAGGCATTGCGGGAACGACGCACCGTCAGTGCGGTCGGAACGACGTCTTCAATCCATCACTCCCCACTACGGCCGCCGTGTCTCGGCACGGCGGCCGATTTTTTCCTGACCGAGTCTGCTGATGTCAATTGCTCCATCGCGTTTCCTGTTCCCGTCGCTGGTGCGACCGGCGTTGCTAAGTGTCGTGCTGCTGATGACGGCTTGCCTGCACGTCGAAGTCAGGCGCCAGGCGCAGGACGTCAGCGAGAAATCAACGCCCGATGCCTCCGCAGAACGCCCGGCAATTACGCCGCTCGTCAACCAATTACAGGAACGAACATTCCGCTGGTTCTGGGACCACGCTCAGGACAACAGCCTGATCCCCGACCGTTTTCCTTACGAAGAACCTTTTTCCAGCATCGCGGGCATGGGTTTCGCGCTCACTGTCTACGCGGTCGGCGCAGAGCATGGCTGGGTCACCCGTTGGCAAGCCCGCGACCGCACCTTGAAGGCATTGCGGTACCTGCGCGGCCTGCCGATGGGTCCCAGCATTGGCGACGATGCCGGTTACCACGGCTTCTACTATCACTTCCTCAATCTCACCAGCGGGCGCCGCCATGCGCGCTGGGTCGAGGTATCGTCGATCGATACCACGCTGCTGCTTGGCGGCGTGCTCTTCGCGCAGAGCTATTACGACCGCAACGATCCAGCGGAAGCTGAAATCCGCAAGCTCGCCGAAGAAATGTATCGCGATGTGGAATGGCCGTGGCTACAGGCGCGCAAGCCGTTGATCTCGATGGGCTGGGTGCCCGAAGACGGGATCATCAAACACGACTGGAGCGGTTACGACGAAGCCATGCTGGTTTACGTACTGGCACTGGGTTCGCCGACATATCCGGTGGAGCCTGCTGCATGGACGGCTTGGACGAAAACCTACGAAGGGAGCTTCGGTACGTTCTACGGGCAGGAATACCTCGCCTTTGGCCCTCAGTTTGGCCACCAGTACTCGCACGTCTGGATCGACTTTCGCGGAATCCAAGATGACTGGAATCGTGAAAAAGGTTTCGACTACTTCGAGAACAGCCGCCGCGCAACGCTCGCGCAACGCGCCTACGCGAATGCCAATCCGATGAGATGGAAAGGCTATGGCGGCGATGTTTGGGGACTGACCGCAAGTGATGGGCCGCAGACGACCGTCCAGACCTACAGAGGCGAGTCGCGTACGTTCCGGCATTATTCGGCGCGAGGTGCAGGCCTCGAAGCCGCTTTCGACGACGGCACGTTGGCACCAACAGCGGCGGTCGCGTCCATCGCCTTTGCGCCGGAAATCGTGATACCGGCGATCCATGCCCTGCATGACCGCTACGGCGAGTACATTTACGGGAAATATGGTTTCATCGACGCATTCAACCCTAGTTTCAACTATCCCGATGTCGAGCTGAAAATGGGCAAGTTGCTTGGCGACGGTCGCGGCTGGGTCGACTCGGACCAGATCGGCATCGACCAAGGGCCGATCGTGCTGATGATAGAAAACTATCGCAACGAATTTGTCTGGAACGTTATGAAGAAGAATCCGCACATTCGACGTGGACTGGAACGTGCGGGGTTCAAGGGTGGATGGCTGGAACAGAAGCCCAAGCCAGGTTCAACGCAAGCATCCCCAAAATGAAGACGCAGCGCTGGCACCTACGCATCGCGCTGATCGCTGCGTGCGTTGGATTCTTGGCGGCTTGCGGGAAATCGAACGACGATTCGACCACCTTGCGCTTCTGGACCATGGGTCGCGAAGGCGAAGTCGTGGGAGAGCTGCTGAAGCAGTTCGAGCGCCTGCATCCCGGTATTCGTATCGACGTTCAACAGTTGCCGATCACAGCAGCACACGAAAAACTGCTGACCGCATTTGCTGGCGATGCATTGCCGGACATCGGCCAGATTGGCAATACGTGGATGCCCGAGTTGGCGACGCTGGGCGCGCTGGAACCGCTGCAGTCGCGCGCGGATGCGTCCGCCGTCATCGATCAATCCGACTATTTCGCTGGCATCTGGGACAGCAACGTCATCGACGGGCAGCTGTTCGGCGTGCCTTGGTATGTTGATACGCGATTGTTGTTCTATCGCAAGGACTTGCTCGCGCAAGCAGGTTTTCCGAATCCACCGCATGACCGGGCGGAGTGGAAGCGCCAGATGGCGGCGGTCAGGCAACTGGGCGGCGGCAAGAACTATTCCATCCTGCTGCCGCTGGACGAGTACGAGTCGCTATTGAATCTTGCCGTGCAGGAACCCGACACGGTGCTGCGCGATGACGACACGCGTGGCAATTTCCAGAGTGCCGGATTTCGCCGCGCGTTCGAGTTCTACATCGACATGTATCGCGAAGGGTGGGCACCCGTAATGAGTGCGACGCAAATTTCCAATGTGTGGGATGAATTCGCCAAAGGATTCTTTTCCTTTCACATTACCGGCCCGTGGAACGTCGGCGAATACAGCCGTCGCCTGCCTGCAAGCCTAAAAAACGATTGGGGTACTGCTCCCCTGCCAGGTCCGAATGGACCTGGTGCGGCCGTTGGTGGCGGCAGCAGCCTGGTGATGTTCAAGGGCACCAAGCACGCTGATGCGGTCTGGCAGTTGATCGAATTCCTGTCCGAGCCGGCACAGCAGTTGCTCTTTCATGAACTGAGCGGCGACCTGCCGCCACGCCGCAGCACGTGGAGCGACGCGACGCTTGCCAACGATCAATATGCCGTCGCGTTTCGTGACCAGCTGGAACGGGTCAAGTCGGCCCCGAAAGTGCCGGAGTGGGAACGCATTGCGCAGGCGATGCGCCTGATGACCGAGCGCGTGGTGCGCGGGAAGCAATCGACCGATGATGCATTGAAGGCGCTCGACACCGAAGTGGATGGCATTCTCGAAAAGAGGCGCTGGATGATCGAACAACGCAAGGAGCAGGAATGAAGTCCACCGCGAATGGCTGGTGGTTTGTCAGCCCGGCCTTGACCGTGATTGGCCTGTTCTTCGGCTTGCCAGTTCTTGCCGCATTGGTACTCAGCACCACCGATTTTGATCTTTACGCGTTGGCGGATCTTTCCAACCTGCGCTTCGTCGGTTTCGGCAATTACATCGACATCCTGCAGACGCCGCTGTTCTGGAAATCGCTACTCAACACGTTTTATTTCGTCGGCGTCGGTGTGCCCATATCGATCTTCGTGTCGCTCGGCGCGGCACTGTTGCTCGATTCCAAGCTGGCGCACTTCAAGGGGTTTTTCCGCACAGCGCTGTTTGCGCCCGTGGTAACGACGGTCGTCGCAGTCGCGGTGATCTGGCGTTACCTGCTGCACACCCGCTACGGGCTGATCAACTACTCGCTAGGCTGGTTCGGCATCGAGCCGATCGACTGGCTTGGCGATCCGAATTGGTCGATGCCGGCGATCATCCTGTTCGCGGTCTGGAAAAACTTCGGCTACAACATGATCATCCTGCTCGCCGGCTTGCAGGCGATCCCGCGCGACCTGTACGAAGCGGCGCGAATCGATGGTGCATCGTTTGCGCAGCAACTGCGCTTCATCACGCTGCCATCGCTGCGACCCACTATGTTGCTGGTCGCGATCATCACCGTGTCCGGCTACTTCCAATTGTTCGCCGAACCCTACGTGATGACGCGCGGTGATCCGCTGCAATCCACGGTCAGCGTGCTGTATTTCATGTACGAAGAAGGCTTCAAGTGGTGGAGCCTCGGCCGCGCCTCGGCGATCGCATTCCTGCTGTTCCTCATCATCGTCGTGGTGACCACCTTGCTGATTCGGATTGGCCGTCGCGGGGACGCGGCATGAGCGCGCGTCTCAACGTTGTCGTAGTGAATTCGCTGCTAATCGTCGGCACGCTGTTCGCGCTGGCGCCGTTGCTGTGGATGGTGTCGGTGTCATTCATGGCGCCCGGGGAAGCCAGCGCGTTTCCACCACCTTTGCTACCGAGATCGGCGAGCTGGGCGAATTACCACGAACTGTTCGAGCGCGCTGGCATGGGCCGCTACCTGGTCAACAGTCTTGCCATCGCGACGGCGGTCACCTTCCTGTCGCTGGCATTCAACCTAACGGCAGGTTATGCATTTGCCAAGCTGCGTTTCGCGGGTCGCGACCGCATCTTCCAAACTTTGCTCGGTGCATTGGTTATTCCGGCACAGGTCACGATGATCCCGCTGTTCCTGATGATGAAATGGCTGGGACTGGTCAACAGCTATGGCGGCGTCATTGTGCCGGCACTCGCTGGCGTGTTCGGCATTTTTTTGGTGCGCCAGTACGCGCGCTCGATTCCCGATGAACTGCTCGAAGCAGCACGAATCGACGGTGCGAGCGAGTTGAGAATTTTCACCACCATCGTGTTGCCGCTGCTGAAACCGATCATCGTGACGCTGGCGATCTTTACGTTTCTCGCAAGCTGGAACGACTTCATGTGGCCCCTGATCGTACTGAGCGATCAAGCTTGGCAGACCGCACCCGTCGCGCTCGCCACGCTGTCGCGCGAACACGTGCAGGACAACGAGTTGATGATGGCCGGTTCGGTGATGACTACGCTGCCGGTGCTGATCCTGTTCCTCGCATTACAACGCCACTACATCGACGGTTTGTTGCTGGGTAGCGTGAAAGGATGAAGCTTGAGAGGGAGCGCTTTCGCAGGGTGGAATCCGCACAGCGGGGTCAACCGCCAGCCCGTGACACGCGTAGTGATGGAATCTGCTGCGCGGGTTCCACCCTACGTGCGCTCTTTGGCTTCGTTGTTCTTTGCATCGGTATACAGGTCTGCGCCGCGGAAAAAACTCGACTTCTCGATGATTTCTCCAAGCTATCCGCGTGGAACGCAATGGCATCGGACCAGGTGTCATCAACGCTGCGGCCGATTCACGAAAACGGCAACCACGCACTCTGCCTGGACTACAACTTCAACAACGTCTCCGGCTACGCGGCGATGCGGCGCGAGTTGCCGATTACTTTCCCTGTCAACTACCAATTTGATTTCCGCGTGCGCGGAACCGGCCCAGCTAACACGTTCGAGTTCAAGCTGATCGATGTCAGCGGCGACAACGTCTGGTGGGTAAGCAAGCCGAATACCGTTTTGCCAAAAGAGTGGAGCGAGGTGCAGTACAAGGCGCGCCACATTTCACCCGCCTGGGGTCCGCTCGAGGACAAGACCCTACGCCGGACACAAAGCATCGAGTTCACGATTTCCGCAAACGAGGGCGGCAGGGGCAGCCTGTGTGTCGACGACTTGCGTTTCAGAGAACGACCAATTCCAGCTACGGCTTGGCCCGATCCAAAAGTCACGACCAGCGACACCCGCGACATAAGCAAACCTCGAATGTTGACTCTCGATTTCGGAAACCTGCGTGAATTCGGAGGCGTCGTGCTGCACTGGTCGCCTCAGGCATACGCCAGCAACTATGAAATTGAGCTTTCCGACGATGGCAAGACCTGGCGCAGGGTACGTGAAGTGACTGACGGGAATGGCGGCGACGATCAGCTGATGCTGACCGAAGCCGAGGCACGCTATTTGCGTGTCGTGATGGTTAAAGGCGTCGGCGAACCGTTTGGGCTCGCCAGCGTTGAGGTCAGGGACGTCGCCTTCAGTGCCAATGCCAACAGCTTCATCCAGGCCGTTGCCGCGCAAGACGCCAGCCGACATTTCCCTCGCGGCTTTCGCGGCGAGCAAAGTTACTGGACCCTGGTAGGACTCGATGGTGGTCACGACAGCGGACTGATCGGCGAAGACGGTTCGATCGAAGTTGCTCGCGGCGGATTCTCGATTGCGCCGTTCGTCGTCGGCAATTCCGCTGCCTGCGGGGACAGTTCACCGGTAGCGACAGGAACTTTCCAAAGACGAACGGTCATCGGCCCAGTCGATGTCGTTCCGAGTCAATCCCTGCTCGACGGCTACTTGCCTATGCCTGCGGTACGTTGGTCGCACGACGGATTGAAGTCAATCGACTCTTGTACGGATCGTGCGATCGACGACTTTCACCTGGACATTGCCGCGTTCGCGCAAGGTGATGGCGGGCGCTCTCGGATGTTCGCGAGCTACACGTTACGCAACGACAGCAACAGCAAGCGCACACTGACGCTAGCCCTCGCCATCGAGCCTTTCCAGGTCAACCCACCGGTTCAATTTTTGACGACGCCGGGTGGCGTCAGCCCGATCCATCAACTTGCGTACGACGCCGGTGCTGTGCAGGTCAACGGAAGGTCGCGCGTCTGGCCGCTCGCTACACCAACGCAATTCTTCGCTACGCCGTTCGACCAAGACATGGCGGCGCAACACCTGACCGATCTGGATTGGCCAACCGCACAATCAGTTGACGACCCGACAGGTCTCGCATCCGGCGCTCTGCTGTACACGATGGAGTTGCAACCGCACGAGTCACGCGCGATCTCGCTTGTCATTCCGCTGACCGGCGAACTGGCCTTGCCGCGCCTTGCGCCCGGCGCGTTCGAGCCGTGGGTCGCTGCGCAACGCGATGCGGTCGCAGCGGAATGGCGGAGCAAACTTGACGGCGTAAAGATCAGCGTACCGCCAGTCGCGCAGCCGATCGTCGATACCCTGCGCACGGCACTGGCGCACATACTGATCAGTCGCGATGGCGTGCAAATTCGACCCGGCACGCGCTCGTATGCGCGTTCTTGGATACGCGACGGCGCAATGACATCGGAAGCCCTGCTTCGACTCGGACACGAAAAGGATGCGCGCGATTTCCTGAAATGGTTCGCGCCGTATCAGTTCGCCAACGGCAAGGTGCCGTGTTGCGTTGACAGGCGTGGCTCGGACCCGGTGCCGGAAAACGACAGCCACGGCGAACTGATGTTTCTTGTTGGCGAGGTCTATCGCTACACGAAAGACCGCGCGCTCGCCGAAGCGATGTGGCTTCACGTGGACAAGGCGGCACGCTACATGGACGACTTGCGTGCCAGCGAACGCACACCGTCGGCTGCAGGTTCTGAGCACTATGGCTTGTTGCCAAAATCAATCAGCCACGAGGGCTATTCATCCAAGCCAGCGTTTTCGTACTGGGACGACTTCTGGGGACTCACCGGCTACAAGTCGGCGCTGTCACTGGCGCAGGCGCTGGCCAAGGATGACGAGGCGAAGCGTCTTGCTGCATCGCGCGACCAGTTCCGCGCCGATATCATCACGTCGATCAAAGCGAGCGCCGCGAAGCACGGTATCGACTTCATCCCCGGCGCTGCCGATCGTGGCGACTTCGATGCAACTGCGACAACGATTGCGCTGTCGCCGGCTGGCGAAAAGGAAAACCTGCCGAACGAGTTGCTGGTCAATACCTTCGAGCGTTACTGGAACGAATTCACGCAACGCCGCGATGGCTTGCGCGAATGGAAGGACTACACGCCCTACGAGTGGCGCAACGTGGCTGCGTTCATCCGCCTCGGCTGGCGTGAACGCGCGCACGAAGCCATCGACTACTTCCTCAAGGATCGTCGTCCACTGGCTTGGAACCAGTGGGCGGAAGTGGTCGGTCGTGACTATCGCGAACCGCGTTTCATCGGCGACATGCCGCACGGCTGGGTCGCTTCGGATTTTATCCGCTCCGCACTCGACCTGTTTGCCTACGAGCGTCAGTTTGACCAATCGCTGGTACTTGCTGCGGGCATTCCTGCGGCTTGGCTTGAGGGCGTTGGTATTTCGATACGCGACCTGCGCACGCCGTATGGAAAACTTTCATACGCGATGAAACGCACTGGCAATCGCATCGTGCTCACCATTGCCGATACCGGGCTGAGCGTGCCTTCCGGCGGGCTGTTGCTGGTGCAACCCGATATGGCGAACATCACGCGAACGCTGATCAACGACAAGCGCGGGAAATGGACGGGTGGAGAACTTCGCATCGACGCCCTGCCTGCGAAGGTTGTTCTTACTGTTGATCCGAGCGCGGAAGGACCAGCTCGCTGAGGTTCATTCGTCAGTCGAAGCACGTGACGCAGGTGCGTGTGCACTGGTATCACAAAGTTCGCGGATGATCACGGTTGCAAACGCGCCCGATTCAAGGCTGAAGTCGAGGATCAGGTCGTCGCCTTCCCAGCTCGCGGTCAGGCCGGTCGCCAGCAGTCGCAACGAGCGACGTTGCTGGTCGAGACTGTTGCGGACCAGGCCATCGGCGAGTTCGGCTTCAGCGAGCGCAATCGACGACTCCAGTTCCGCCACGTCACCGCTGCTGCGCAAGTCGCCCTTGCCCCACATGGCGCCGGTTGGGTGGATGTCGAGGCGATTCATGCGGTCGCGCAATGCGTCGTCAATGGCTTCCGGTCCGAATACCGAATGGGTACCGGCAAGCATGAACACGTCGCCATCGCGCGCTTGGTTCCAACTGCCTTCGCCGACGCGCAATGCAAGTATGCGATTGAACAGATGCGAACGCGCGGCGGACAACGCGAAGCTTTTCTGCTCGCGCGGCATTCGTCGACCTCCGAACAACGCGCGTGCCAAGTCGAGGTTGTTGCCGCCACGGCCGAAGCGTTGCTCGCCAAAATAATTCGGCACGCCTTGCGCGGCGATGGCGTCTATTCGCGCCTGCGCGGCATCGCGATCACCGCCTATTTCGCGCAGGCGAATCCGAAAGCGATTGCTGCGATGCGCACCACGCTTGAGCTTGCGGTCGTGACGCCGCGTGTCGAGAACTTTCAGGCCGTCGATATCCACCGTGGACCAGTCGGGGTCTGCTTTGCCGGGCAGATGCACCGACAACCATTGCCGGGTCACCGCGTGGCGATCCTTCATGCCGGAAAAGCCAACCGCCATCGGCGCAACGCCAGAAAAACGCGCGAGTTGCTTTGCGACCCAGTCGGTATTCGCTCCGGTCTTTTCGATATGCACGAACACGTGCTCGCCCCTGCCTTCCGGTTCGAAGCCGAGGACTTCATCGACGAAGAAATCTTCAGCCTGCGCGCGCAGCACGCCACGCAATAGCGGACCGCCATGCGCGAACGGCAGGTCGTCAGCGCTCATTGATGGTTGGCGCGTTCGTCGTCGACTCCGGCATTGATTCCACGTCCATCCGTGCAATCAGTTCGCGCACTTCCGGGCCAGTTGTTGGCTCGACGCCGGCCGACACCTCATGGCGAACCAACAACACGATTGCCTGCGCGGCGATGCCCTCACCTCGTCCGCAAAAACCAAGTTTTTCGGTGGTCGTCGCCTTGATGCTGACATCCGAGATCGAGCAACCAAGGTCACTCGCAAGGTTCTCGCGCATGGCGTGTGCATGCGGGCCAATCTTCGGTCGCTCTCCGATCACGGTGATATCGGCGTTCGCCAATGCGTAGCGCTGCTCCAGCATCAACGCGGCGCAATGCAGCAGGAATTCGCGGCTGTCGGCATCGCGCCAGCGTTCTTCGCTGGGCGGAAATTGATGGCCTATGTCGCCCATTGCGAGTGCGCCAAGGATCGCGTCGCACAAAGCGTGGATGACAACGTCGCCATCCGAATGCGCGACGATGCCGCGCTCGAATGGCACACGCACGCCGGCGAGCATCAGATGATCGCCATCTCCGAACGCGTGTACGTCGAACCCTTGTCCAATTCGCATTAAACAATCCTTGCGTGGTGTTGCGTCGCAGCCGCCGCTCAGCGCGCGCTTGCGGGTGAGGTTCTACTGTCCAGTGTCGTCAGCATAGGCTCCAC
>JAYUYW010000051.1:0-2786 GCA_043752325.1 Rhodanobacteraceae bacterium
CGGCTTTTGCGTGACGCGCGGATCAAGCACACCCGCAGCTGCAACAATGCCGTGATAGGGTCCGGCCGTTTCGCTCGCGCGTTCGGACACTGCGTTCAGTCCGCGATTCAAACCTTGATTCAACTCGCGCACTACCGACTCTGCATTCAGCAACAATGCGCCGTCGGTCATGTGAGCGAGCATTACGTCGCGTGCATCAATGGCGTGCGCGGGTGAGTCGGGCACGGGACTAACCGGATCGCCAAATGTCGCGCGCAAGTCGTCGTAACTTTTGTCCGTATCGCCGGTCGCGTCGCGCAACACTTGCAGCAGGGCAGGTGCGGGCGACGCTTCACGTCCATCGGCGCCGCCGCGAATGGCGTAAGACAACGTCATGTTCGAACTGGAGCCCCCTAGCGCAATTGCCAGCTGCCACGCGCGTTCGCGACGCCGTTGCTCGATGGTAGGGAGTTCCGCTCCACGATCATTGAGGCGCACACGCAATGCGTCCGGCAGGAGCGGAGACTGCAACACGGGTCCCGCGGTGCGATCGGCGTCGAGTCCCACCAGAAACAACAACGGACGGCCCGTGGCGCCCGCACTGTCGATGTTGGTGAGGTGCAGGTGTCCACCGGTCGAGCGGCGCGGGCGATTGGTGTTGCTCGTGTTCGTCCACGCGCGCAAACTGGCAAGTTCCTGTCGCAGTGTTGCGAGCGCGTTCATCACGCTGGTCGGCTTGCCTTGCACGTCCGCGATTTCCTGCAGGCGTTCGGTCAAGCGTTGCAGGGTGGCGCGTTCGGCGGGGCCGTGAGCCTCGACCAATTGCAGTACGGTGATCGTGCGCGCGGCAAGATCGGATACCGCGATGACTTCAGACGAATCGGCGAAAGAGAGGCCGGTTTGTGGCTGCGCGCCGACGAGCGATGGTGCTTGCGATAGTAGCAGGTCCAGCAGCGACGCCAACGCATCGGCCGACCGGGCACGCGCGGCTTGCCGCTGTGCGTAGGCTTCGTCGGATTCGTCGGCTTCGCCAGATTCGCCAGATTCGCCGTCCCGCCGCTGACGGATTTGGCGCCATTCCGATGCGAGTAGTCGGGCCGTGGCTCGCCGAGTGGCGTCTAGCCCCCATCCGATTTTCAGCCGCCGCAGTTCCGTCGAGAGTCCGGCGCCAACAATGCGGGTCGGGCCGAGTTGGATTTGCCAGTCGCCCGATTCGAGTGCGTCGCGGATGTGGGTGGCGTTGTAGTCGGATTCGATCCACGTGAGCCAGCGTTCCAGTGCGCGCCCAATTCGCGTCGCGGCAAGTGGAAGTCCATCCAGTATCGTTGTACTGGCGCCAATCTGTGTGCATAGTGCGTCTAAAATGATTCCGTATGTGTCGCGATCAGTGCTGGCGATCTCGATTTCATCTAACCGCCTACCCGAAGCCACGGCTCGACGCACGATTTCCCGAGCTTCATCGGCGGGAGTTCCAGCACAAAACATTGCTGCAGCATGACTTACGGGTCGATCCTCAACCACCACATCAATCACAGGGGCTAGTGCGTCCACCAATCCAGCCGGTGCGACCAAGTCTGAGCACGATACCGGCCGCAGGACCTGCAGACCGTGCGAAACCAACCGATCAAAAAGGACGCGGGTGGATCCCCGCACCGTCCATCCCGGAACCGCGACCAGCAGTGCGTGGTCCAGCACGAACGCCTTCTCGCGCTCAAACGCATTTGCTGCTGACCGAAAGACCTCCGCGGAGTCGGCCAGATGTCGCTGTTTGAGCAGCTGCTCGTAGCGCAGAAGCACCGCCGCCAATGACGCCGCGACTCCGACTTCGCCAACGGCCTGCAGCTGTGCCGCCGTGACGTTAGCGGTGCGGAGTTCAAGAATCGCGTCGGCGATGGCCCCGCGCGTGCCCGCGCTCCATGTCAGCGCCGCGAGTTCGGGCGAGAATCCCGGCGACGTCGCAACGTCATCAAACGCGGTGCTGATGAGATCCGCGACCGCCACATCGCTGGCGCGACGGGTTTCGCGTTGGGCCAGGTCAACCAGCGCGAGTTTCTGCGCGAGGGTCGCCAGCGTCGCAACCTCCCACCCAATCCAGCTGCCGCGCTCGTGCGCGAGAGCGGCCAGCAATTCGCGTCCGAAATTGATACTGGGCGCGAGCAGCAGTTTGCGCTGCGTTGGAAAACGCTCGTCGAGCGCGAGGAGTTGCGGGAGGGTGGAGTGCACGCTGTTAAAGGTGCACGCGTGCACAAAAACCGCTACGCAGCACCGCGGCGCAAACTGTCAGCTGACCGGAAACAGTCCGTCAATCGACAGGTATCGCTCACCTGTGTCGTAGCAGAACGTTAATACCGTGGCGCCAGGGGGAATCTCGGCAAGTTTTTGCGCAACGGCCGCCAACGACGCACCGCTCGAAACACCAATAAAAATTCCTTCCTCGCGTGCCGCGCGTTGTGCGTAGGTGAACGCTTCCTCTTCGGTGATCGCAATAACGCCGTCCAGCGTGTCGAGGTGCAGGTTGTTCGGAATAAACCCCGCGCCAATGCCCTGCACTTTGTGCGGTCCCGGCATGCCGCCGCCAATCACCGGCGACTTTACCGGCTCCACCGCAAACGTTTGGGTCTTCGGAAACTGTTTCTTGAGCGTTTCACTGACGCCGGTGATGTGCCCGCCGGTGCCAACACCCGTGATGAGGTAGTCAATCCCATCTGGAAAATCCGCCAGAATTTCCTGCGCCGTTGTCTCGGCGTGAATACGAATGTTCGCGGCGTTGTCGAACTGTTGCGGCATCCATGCGCCCGGTGTTGACG
>JAYUYW010000052.1:0-7189 GCA_043752325.1 Rhodanobacteraceae bacterium
CTGGTGCTACTCGCATTGATCGCCCTGCTGCTCGCACAGCCTGTCTTGCGCGGCGACGCAACGGCGGCAAAGCATTGGGTGCTGGTTGCGCCTGGTGCCGATATCAGCGTGGCTCGTGATCGCATCCAATCCGTGGACAGCGACTCCGCAAACGGGGATTGGCGCTGGCTGGCACCAGGGTTTCCGGCGCTATCTGGCACGACGAAGCCAACGACTTCGGACAGTGCCAGCCTGCTGCGCGAGATCGATACGGAGTTGCCGGCAACCAGTCGCATCAGCATTGTCGTTCCGAACGTTGTCGATGGTCTCGATGGCGAGCGACCAACGCTGTCGCGTGAGGTTGAATGGATAGTCGTCGAAGGCACGATGCCGGCAATTCCGGCGCGCGATGATGACGCACCGACGCGCCTGCTGGTGCGTTACGACGATTCGCAACCTGCCAACGCAGGCTACATCGATGCGCTGGAAAAAGCGTGGCAAATCGATTGGCCGAACGTCTCGATTGATCGCAGAGAAATCGACGCAGCACTTCCCGACGATTCCAGCTGGCTGCTGTGGCTGTCGCCGCAACGACCCGAATCGTTGCAGCGCTGGATTAAGAACGGCGGCGTCGCAGTAGCAACGCCGGCTGCTGATGACATCAAGTTGATCGACAGCGAAGCTGTGTGGCGCGATGAGCATCAAAACGTCATCGCCAACAGCCAGCGCGTCGGCCAAGGCCGATTGGTCAGCTTGAGCGGCGCATTCACACCCAGCGAATTGCCGGCGTTGCTCGATGCCGATTTCCCGCAACGCTTGTATGACGTGTTCGCTGGACCGCTACCTGCGCCGACGCGTGCGCTCGCAGCCGCGTTAAAGCCCGAGCTGGCGTTGAATGCCAGCTCTGCCGCAACCGCATCGCTGGCGACACGCACACCGCTGGATGCCTGGTTTGCGTTGGCGATTGCCATCCTGTTCGCGATTGAACGTGTTTGGGCAAGCGGTAGACGCGGAGCGAAACCGTGATCGACTTTCCCGATCGCGTGACTGGCGCGGGCGTCCTGGCGAGGCGCCGACGCATTGCGATCGTCGCGTGTTTCGCCGTGGTCTGGATCGTTGCCTGCGCTGTCTTGGGATGGCGACTCGCGGCAATCGCCGGTCTGGCGACCGCGACGATTCTCGCGCTCCTGATCGCTTGCGTCGCCGCGCTCCTGTGGCAACGTCGTATCAACAACCACTGGTTGGAGCGCCGCATCGATGCTCGCCGTACCGACGCTGAAGACAGCGCCGCACTCATCTTCGCGCCCGATGAATCCTTGACGACGCTGCAACGCCTGCAACGCGAACGCCTGCACTCGCGCCTGCGCGACGATGCGACCCTCGACCTGCGCGATCCATGGCCACTTCGCCAGTTGATGATCAACGGACTGGTCGGCTTGGTGGTGATCGCGGCAATCGCCATGGTCAGGATTCCATCGACCGGTACATCGTCCCTGGAAGAAAAAGTGGCGAGCAACACCGATCGTGCGACGAGTTCGCTGGATGCCGTGGCGCTGGACATAGAACCACCTGCCTACACGACATTGCCACCGCGAATCGAGCGCACGCTCGATGCAAAAGCTGCGCAAGACTCCATGCTGCGCTGGCGCCTGCGAATCAATCCCCGTCCTGCCAAAGCAGCGCTCGTCTTTCACGACGGAAACCAACTCGAACTAACCCACGATGGCGACGACTGGCTCGGCGAACGCCGACTCGATTCGTCGGTGCTGTATCGAATTGAGCTTACCAACGCACCTCCTCTGGCTGATCAGAGCCTGCATCGGATTGATGCAGTTCCCGATCTAGCGCCCGAAGTGCAAGTTATTGAACCCGAGCGCAGCCTGACCTTGCTCGCCAGTGAGCAGAAGCAATGGCAACTGGATTTCCAGGCGCATGATGACTACGGGTTGGGCGACGCAAACTTGCAGATCACGCTCGCTCAAGGCGGCGGCGAGAACATCACCTTCAAGGAACAGACGCTGACACTTTCCGGCACTGACGTTGCGTCTACCAGCGGCGGGCAGACCCGCAGTTACGCGACAACGCTCGACCTTGCAGAGCTTGGCGTAGCGCAAGGCGACGATGTCATCGTGCGTCTCGCGGTCAGCGACAACGCGCAACCAACCCCGAACACGACGCGCAGCGCCAGCTTCATCCTGCGCTGGCCTGCCAGTTCGTCGGAAGAATCTTCGGCGATGGAAGGCATCGTCCAGAACACTTTGCCCGCGTATTTCCGCAGCCAGCGCCAGATCATCATCGATAGCGAATCCTTGGTCGCGGAACAACCGCAGCTGGACGAACCCACTGTGCTTACACGCTCGGACAGCATTGGTGTCGACCAGAAGATCCTGCGCTTGCGCTACGGGCAATTCCTGGGCGAGGAATTCGAATCCGGACGCGGCAGCGCGCCAGTCGAAGGCGACGATCACGATGAGCACGCCGATGCCAGCAGCGCCGAGCCAGCGAGTGCAGCCAAGGACGGCGCGCAGAAGGATCAACTGGTCGATCATGATCATGGCGACCAACCCGCGCAGGACACCACGTTCGGCAACGAAGGCAACGTCTTGGCCGAATATGGCCACGTCCACGACCAGGCCGAGGCAGCGACTCTGCTCGATCCGGCCACGCGCAAAATCCTGAAGTCCGCGCTCGACGAAATGTGGCAAGCTGAATTGCTTCTGCGTACCGGTCAACCAGCGCAAGCGTTGCCCTACGAATACCGCGCACTTGGATACATCAAGCAGGTGCAGCAGGCCAGCCGAATCTATCTCGCGCGGGTCGGACTGGAACTGCCGCAGGTCGACGAAACGCGTCGCCTGACTGGAAAACGCGAAGAGCTGACTGATCGCGCTGATCCGTTGGTCGGCGCCGTGAGCGGTGATGCCGTTGTGGCGAGCGCGTGGTCCGCGCTTGAAGGCGCGGGATTGACACCGCCCGATCTCACTGCGCTGGATCGCTGGGCGCGTGATCGTCAATCGACGGTGCCCGATGCACTCAATGTGATCGCGGCGATCGATGAAGTACGCCGCGATGCGTCGTGCGTCGCATGTCGTGCGCGGCTGCAAGCGCGGTTGTGGCCGCTGCTGCCGACTGCTGCGGCACATGCCACACCACGCGATAAGGTTAATGCAAGTGGAGCGGCCTGGCTGGATGCGTTGCCAAAGTCATCCGATTCGGCGTCGAGCGAGGGTCAGCCATGATCGCGATGCCTCAACTGGTCGCGCTCTTGATCGCGTTGACCGTCGCCATCGCGATTTTTTGCGTGTTGCGCTCGAACCATCGCTGGCGCTGGCCGCTGGTGTCGGGGCAAGTGCTTGCTGGTGCCATGCTCTACCTGTTCCTGTTTCCGCCGCAGGCAACCGAAACCGGCGGAACCTTGACGATTCTGACGCCGGGGATCACCAGCGAACAACTCGCGCCAACGGGAAACAGTGCGGAAGTGATCGCACTGCCAGGCATCGCCAACGAGCTCGATAGTCGCATTGCTCGCGCGCCCGATCTCGCAACCGCGCTGCGCCGGCATCCGCAAACGTCGCAGTTGCAGATCATCGGCAATGGTTTGCCATCGCGCGACCGCACAGCCGCGCGAGGCATCGCCATCGAATTCGATGCCGCGCCGCTACCTGATGGCATCGTGGAACTCTCGATGCCCGAGCATGTGCAGGTTAGCAATCGCTGGCGCGCCAGCGGCCGCATCCAGTCGACGCCACTTGCGAATCGCGCGATCGAATTGCGCGATCCGGCCGACACCGTCGCCGCCAGCGTGCGGACCGATGCGGAAGGTCGATTCAATATTGAAGGTGTCGCGAATGCGAGCGGGTTGTTGCGCTATTCGCTCAGCGTGCGCAATGCCGATGGCAACGCACTCGATACCGTTCCGCTGGCCATCGATGCGCGGTCCGGCACGCCTCTGCGTCTGCTGATCGTCGCGGCGGTGCCAAGCGCGGAACTGAAATACCTGCGCCGCTGGGCGACCGATGCCGGCCTGGTCGTGGACAGCCAAATTGGTTTGAGTGAGGGAGTCGCGTTGCGACATGCAGAGAAGCCGCTGGTTGACGCGGCATCACTTGGCGCCAGCGATCTGCTGATCGTCGACGAGCGCAGTTGGGCGAAGCTTGACGCCCCTACACGAACGCTCGTTACCGATGCGGTCGATGGCGGTCTTGGGTTGCTACTGCGCGTGACCGCACCAATTGCCAGCGAAGGCCTTGATGCATGGGCCGAACTCGGCATGTACATAACAGCCGTCGACCCTGCACCACCGTCGGCGTTACGCGACGATACGCGCGACGACGCACTGGCCTTGAGCCACCTGCCCTACCAACTTCCAAAGAGTCTGGCGCCATTGACGGTTTCGCGTGATGGTGAGGTCGTGGTCGGATGGCATGCGCAAGGCCGAGGTCGCATCGGCGTCGTCACCCTCGCCGACAGTTATCGCTTTGTGCTGGCTGGTTCGCCGGATCGCCACGGCAGTTTATGGGCCAGCATCACCACGACGCTGGCGCGTGCGCGGGGCGCGTCGCCACCACAGATGCCTGCGTTCACCCGCATTGGCGAGCGTGCCGTAATCTGCGATCTCGATGGCACTGGCTGGCAAGTCGAAGCTCCCGATGCCGTGCAAACCGCGCTGCTGCTCGGTGAAAACAGCGGCGGTTGCGCCGCGTACTGGCCAGCCAGTGCGGGCGCGCATCGATTGATCAAGACGGGCGACAGCGCGTCATCTGGTTGGTCGTTCGATGTCCTTGCCGACGATCAAGCCAGAAGCCTGCTCGCCGCACAGACACAGCGAGCGATGCGGGATTTAGCAACCGCTTCCGTGTCCGTCAACGTTGCGTCGGCCCGCATTGCGAAGATTCCGCGCCTGGCTTGGCTACTCGCCTGGCTGTCCGTGATGACGTTGTTGTGGTGGGTTGAACGGCGCGACTACCAAGCCAGCCACGATTAATTGAAATCCTCAGGCGGGGATAGAACCTTCAGCGTTGCGTCATCCTGGTTCCATCGTTGATCCCGCGTAGGCAGGCATCCATTTTGATCTTCGTCAAATCACTGGCAGAACAGCAAAATCAGAACGGGTTCCTGCCTACGCAGGAATGGCGAAGAAGTATTTTTTGTTGGCTTAGCGAGGCGCGGCGAGCTTCTCTCGTACTACCGGCTCCAAACTTGCGAGTCCCCATTGCTTGCCGATCGCGATGGCTTCATCAGTCGACTTCCCCTTGATCCAGCCGGCGCGCAACGCTATCAACGCACCGACCCGATTCGAACCGGCGCAATGGACCAGTGATGGGCTGCCTTGCTGTTTTTTCAGCAATGCATCGAAGCGATCGACGTTGGCGCGATTGAGATCGTCAGCGCTGGCGATGGGCAACGACTCGTAGTTCATGCCGGCGGCACGAATCGCGCTCGCCTCGTCGAAATCAGGCGTCTCGCTGGCAGGGCGAAGGTTGATGACGTTGCGGATGCCTGCTTTCGCCAGTACATCGACATCAGCTGGTGACACGGCGCCGGCCGCGTAGTGGCCGGGTTCGGGTTGCGACAGATTTGGCAGGGCCGGCATCTCGCCAGCTACCGCATTGCTCGGACTGAATGCGCAGGTTGCTGAGATAGCGAGGAACGCCACCGCGACAAATTCGGGAAATCTGAAATTCAGCATGATCGTTTTCCTGGAAGCGGCGCTCATTGTGCCGGTGCACAAGTGTGCCGGGGGTTCGCGCGATTTGACCAGACGCGTGCGTCCAGACCAGATGAACGCGTCGCAGCTGCGTTCAATCGCGCTACAGGTAAACCGACCTACTGTCGCCGCACCCCACAACGGAGATACCCCATGAAAATCCTGACGACTGCCATGCTGACAGCCGTTGTAGCAGCAGCGGCGATGCTGCCGGTCCAATCCGTCGAAGCACGCCAGCGCTGTTACGACGTCCGGGTCGAGAAGCAAAAACAGGTGAAGGACGACAACCGCGTTCTCGGCACGGCGCTTGGTGCTGTCGCCGGTGGACTCATCGGAAACCAGGTCGGCGGTGGCAGTGGCAAGAAGCTGGCAACCGTCGCTGGTGCGGTTGGCGGCGGCTACGCCGGCAACCAGATTCAGAAGAAGAACCAGAGGAACAGCACGGAGACGGTCATCGAACGTCGCTGCGTTGACGAATAGTCAACCGCGCTGATCCCTATAAAAAAGGCCCGGCAATGACCGGGCCTTTTCTTTTGGCTGGACCTCGATTCGGGCCTTACTGACGCGCCGCCTCGATGGGTGCATTCGCGGTCGGGTTCGTCTGATTCTCGGCAAGCCAGATCATCGAGCGGTGCACGCGCGCATAACCGCTGGGATGCGTGTAGAAGATGATTTCTTCCAACGCTCCCGGCTTGATCTTGCGATAGGTGGACAGTCGCATCGCCGCCATCGCGAAACCATTGGGTTCTCGTGCGGAGTTCAGGCCGTAGGCATCAGCCTCGGCTTCGGCCTGGCGCGTGATCGAGTTGGTCAGCGGCGTCGCGAAGAAGAAGAACACGGAAAGGATTCCCAACGCCAAGGGCAGCGCCGCAGGATCGGCCCGACCTTCCAGCCCCAGCCTTGGGCCCCAACGCACCAACAGCCGGTCAAACACGCGATGGACGACGAACAATCCCAAGGTCAGCACAAGAATCAGGTAAATCACACCGCGCAGCGAATGATTCAACACGTAGTGGCCCATCTCATGGCCGAGCACAGCGTGGATTTCCGGCGTCGAGGTCTTGTCCAGCAGGTTGTCGTTGAGAGCAATCCGCGTGGTGCCGAGGAAGCCCGACACGTTCGCGCTGATCCGCGTGGTCTGCTTCGACGCATCGAACTCGACGACGTTGTCGGTCGGCACCATGTTGGCGCGTGCCAGCGACAACACCGATTCGCGAATTGGTCCATCGCGCAACGGCGTGTAGGTATTGAAGATCGGGCTGATGAACACCGGCGCGATCATCGCGAAGAACAGGATGAAGACGAACGCACCACCGCTGGCCCATATCCACCAGCGCGCGCCGGTGCGACGGATGCCGAGGTAGAGCAGCGAAAGAATGAGTGGCGCAATGAGCAGGCTGACCAGCAGGCCCTTCAGCTGGTCAAAGCTCCAGTCGGTGAAGGTTTGGGTGGCGAGGCCGTACTGGTGTTCGCGGAAGAATTCCGCGTAGATCGTCATCGGCA
>JAYUYW010000053.1:0-7187 GCA_043752325.1 Rhodanobacteraceae bacterium
AACTGTCATCCAGCACCATGCAATCCAAACTGGTCGACAACCTCTACTTCATCGGCGAAGTCGTCGACGTCACCGGCTGGCTTGGTGGCTACAACTTCCAATGGGCATGGGCATCGGGCCACGCGACGGGGATGGTGGCGTAGTCGATTGTTGAGTCCGCGATGGCGGAGCGTTACTCCTAATGCTCGAGTACTACCTGGCCAGTGCTGCCAAAAATCCCCGGCATCGACGCGACGGTTTGCACCGCGCATACCGTTCGATTCGCGGCTCTATCCAATCCGGGTCTGGTTGTTCGACCGCACACGATCGACTCCGCGGCACGACGCCTGGAGTAGACTTCCTGCAGCAAGGGGCTTGCGATGGAAGAAGCCGCACAATCGACTGAAACGGTACCGGTTTCAATTGAAGCCGATGCCTTGTTCGTGCAGGTTTACGAGCGGCTCAAGGCGATGGCCGGCAAGAGGCTTGCCCAGCGCTCACGTGGCACGCTCGATACGACTGCCCTGGTCCACGAACTGTATTTGCGCATGGGTAACCAACGCGACCTCGCGTTCAATCATCCCAGCCAGTTCTTCACCTACGCCGCACGGGCGATGCGCCACCTGCTAGCCGATCGGGCAAGAGATCGCCTGCGCCTGTGCGCCGGTGGCGACTGGGTGAAAACAACGTTGACTGGCAGCGACCATCGACTTTCCGGAGACAGCGCCGACGAAGCGCTGGCGCTGGAAAAGGCCTTGCAGAGGCTCGCCGAAGTCGACCCGCGGGCCGCACACATTGTCGAACTGACCTGGTTTGCGGGGCTAAGCCAGGATCAGATCACCGAATCCCTCGGCATCGCCCGCAGCACGGTGGCGCGCGACTGGCGCTTCGCCCGGGCGTTTCTCAAGAATGAACTGGACGGATGACACAAGTCAGCGCAGAAAGGCGTTTCCCGTCGAAAGCATGAACCTGCAATCCCGATCGCTGCGCGAACTGTTTGAAGCCGCCCTGGAGCTGGAGGAACCTGAGCGCTCAGCGTTCCTGGATGCCTATTGCGCGGACCCGCAGGATCGCAAGCGAGTTGCAGGCATGATTCGCGCGGACTCCGATGAAACCGAACCGCTGGCCGCAGGTGGCGTCGATCGCCTCGTCAACGCGATCGGATCGACCACGTCACTGCCGCCACTTCCGCCCGGTAGTCGCATTGGTCCGTTCGTCCTCGTTGAAGTCCTTGGCGAAGGTGGGTCTTCCACGGTTTTTCATGCTACTCGCGATATCGAAGGCGCAACCCAGCACGTTGCCCTCAAGCTCATGCGACGCGGCCTCTACAGCCCGGACGCGCAACGGCTGTTCCGACGCGAACAGCGAGCGCTGATCCAGCTGCGACATCCCAACATCGCACGCATGATCGAAGCCGGCGTTACCGATGCCGGGCTTCCCTACATCGCACTTGAGCTGGTTGATGGTGAAACGATCACCGAACATGCGCGCCTCAACAATCTCAACCTTCGCAAACGCTTGCACCTGTTCTGTGTGGTCTGTGTCGCCGTGGACGCCGCGCACCGTGCCCTCATCGTGCATCGCGACCTCAAACCCTCCAACGTGCTGGTAACCGACGACGGCGATGTCAAACTGCTCGACTTTGGCATCGCCAAGCTGTTGTCCGAGAACGACGACGGCATCCTGACCCAGCTTCCCGCTTTCACACCGGCCTATGCCGCTCCGGAGCAACGTAATAGCGGTCCGATCACCACCGCGACTGACGTCTATGCGCTTGGAGTCTTGCTGGGCGAACTGATTACGGGCGAGCGCGTCAACGACGGCAGCGGTCGGACGCCATCCAGTTGGATCACGTCCCAAGCCCAGTCGGGGTCTGGGTCGTCAGCAATGAATTCTGCGATTACCCGCCGACAGGTTCGTGGTGATCTCGACGCCATCGTCATCAAGGCGCTCGACGATGATCCCCTGCTCCGATACGCCTCGGCCGGTAGCTTGGCCGATGAATTGAATCGACTCCTGTCGGGCCATCCGGTTTCCGCGCAGTTACCTACGCGGCGCTATCGCGCACGCAAGTTCGTGCTGCGCCATAAGGTTGGCGTGCTGACTACGGTTGTTTTCCTTGTCGGCATGCTTGCAGCGCTCGGCGTTGCGCTATGGCAGGCGCAGGTTGCCCGCGCGCAGGCAGGCATCGCTCGCAATGAATCGATGCGCGCAAACTCAACGCTCGCGTTCATCACCGATCTGCTGAAGACCGCGAGCGCTGACTTGCCCAAGGACCAGCGTCCAACACCGGAAGTGCTGGTGCGCGATGCGGCAGAGAGTGCGCGTAACGATCCAGACCTCGATCCGCTCGTTCGCGCCCAGTTGCTGCTCACGCTCGGTGAAATAGCAAGAATAAACGGCGACAACGCCAACGCCGAAAGCCTGATCGACGAGGCGGTCTCTCGCGAGGGCGCGCTTGGCATCAAAGCCGATTCGGCCGAATGGATCTCGGCTCTGGTGAGCAAGGGCAACCTTCTGCACGCTACCAACCGCAGTGGCGAAGCCGATCGCTTGATGCAATTACTGATACCCGACATCGAGTCTGTCGACAACGAGTCTGCCGTATCCGCCTTGATGCTTTATGGCGCGACTCGCGCCTACGCCGGCGACGCGGAGGGCGCGGCAGCCGTCGCGAGCAAGGCACTCGCCAAGGCGCAGCGCGTGTTCGGACCGGATTCGTCAGATGCCATCGAGACCGCGACTTATCTGGGCCAGCTCTGTTCCAACCTGGGCCGATATCGCGAGAGCGAGGCCATACTCGAGGAGGCCATGGCGCGCTGGCGACGTCTTCGCCTGCCCCGTAACGAACAGTACGCGCGCAGCCTGTTTCACCTTGGCGTCTCCAAGCATCGCCTCGGCAAACTCGAGGAGGTCGAACGGATCTACCGCGAGGGGCTGGCGCTGATGCGCAGTATCAAGGAAGGCCCATACCACCGGCTCTCGCAGGGCCTGGTTGGACTAGCCCAGTTCCTGCTCGACACTGATCGCTTCGACGAGGCAAAACAAGTTCTTGATGAAGCGCTGGCCAACGACCAGCAGGTATTCGGCGCGGACCATGTGCGTACCGCCGTGACCCTCGATGCACAGGCTTCGTTACTCGCCGCCATGCAACAGCCTGCCGCCGCAGAAGTCGCCGTTCGACGAGCCGTGGCCAACCTCGCGCAACATACGCTCGATGCCAGCTACGCGCCGGAACTGGCCAGGGCGCGTCTGCACTTGGCCAGCTTGGTCAACGTGCAAGGCAGGACTGATGAAGCGGCGGCGTTACACGCGGATGCGACGGCCGCCATCGCGCGCACCTTCAAAGTGCCCGGTGCCGAGATGGCCGACGCCCTGCGCATCGAAGGCGAAATAGCCATCCGCCAGGGTGAGTTCGCGCGCGCGCTGGAGTCCGCGAATCGTGCCTTGGCGCTGATCGCGACCCTGCAGGTGCCGGCACGGCCGCTTGAAGTCGCCACGCAGACGCTAAGGGCGAAGGCGCTGCTTAGGCTGCTTCGCATCGACGATGCGCGCACGGAAATTGTTAACGCCGTCAATGGTTTAAACGACTCCAACCCGATGGCCAAAACGCGGTTGACCGGCCTGCTCGCGTTGCAAGCACGCATTGAGCACGCCGCGCACGATGACAAAGCTGCAGACGCTGCGTTGGACCGGGCACGGGCCCTCGGCGCGCCCCTTCAGCTGCTGGCCAAAGAAGATCGCGCGACGCTGCATCGCCAGTAGTCAGCGATCTCGCACGCAGCAGTTGCGCATCGGGCGCATGCAAATAGAACGAATGACACATATAAGCGCCTGACGGCGTTACCCGGATTGCGCCCGCTGAAGGGCGTCACTGGAGTAACTGCCATGACACCTCGTCCAACCAATCCAACCCGCACGCTTTGTCTCGCCAGCCGAGCTGTACTGCTGGTCGGCCTGATCGCTCACGGCGGCAGCGCCTTTGCGGCGATCTTTACGGTCGGCACCGGGGCAGGTTGCACCCACGGCACCATCCAGTCGGCTATCAACGCCGCCAACGCGGCAGCGGGAGCCGATACGGTCCGACTGACCCGCTCGCTGACCTACCAGCCGGAAGCGAATACGCTTAACGGCAGCGAGAACCTGAACCTGGTCGGGGGTTTTGCGACCTGCACGCAAGCCGCCACCGACAGCATAAAGACCGTGGTCAGTGGTGTCGGCGGCGCTGCCGAGCCAGTCCTCCGGATCACTGCTGGCACCGGTGTCGTAATCAAGCTTCGCCACCTGACGATCAGCGGTGGCGACGAGGACGGTAACGGCCGCGGCGGCGGCATCAATTTCCAGGGCGATGGCATTCTGGAAATCATCGAATCCACAATATCGACCAACTCGGCAGCGACCGGTGGCGGCATCTATGCGCTGGGCACCGGCTCCAATGCCGAGCTGATCATCAGCGACAGCACCGTCATCAGCAACAACACCGCACGTCACAGCGGTGGCGGCATCTCAATCGGCGGCCCCATCGAGATGACCATGACCGCGCCGAACAGCATCATCGCGTTCAACGATGCACTCGGCCAAGCCGCTGGCACCGGCTACGGTGGCGGCCTGGAGGTCAGCGGCCAGGCAGTCGCTTACATCGGCACCTCGGGCTTTGGCGGATTCGGTGCCATCTACAGCAATACGGCGATCGATGGTGGTGGCATTTCGATCATCAGCGGGGCCAGTGTCGGCGCGCACTCCACAGTCCATCTTTTCACGACCAACCCCTCGCTGCCGGTGATGGTGCGCGGCAACTATGCGTCGGACACCGGTGGTGCCGTGTATCTACAGAGCAACGAAATTGCCAACAGCTTCGAAGACTCAGTTGCTCGCTTTTGCGCCTGGGACTTTCGCATAGAGGACAACGCTGCGCGCGATGGCAGCGCCCTCTATTTGAACTCGGATGCTAATTCTTTCGTCTATCAGGGCAGCGAGGTCTTGCTCAATCATTCGGGATGCACGCGCCCTGGCGCGGTGCGATGTGCAAGTGGAATAGCCTGCAACACGATCTCGGGCAACGACGCTGTCAATAGCGATGGGAGTCCCTCAGAAGGTGCAACGCTTCGTGTACTTCAAGAGGCAGAGCTATATGCCTATCGGTTCGACATGCGAGGCAATCGCGGCGGTGATGGAGTTCGCGCGAACGACTCGTATCGTGTCTATCTCGAAGATTGCCTCCTTGCCAACAACGAGCTGACACGACAACTGATCCGGAGCGAGGACACGTTGTCTTTCGCACAAATTGTAAACTGCACACTTGCACGCAATCTGATTGGATCCACGGACGTCATCCACATCGCGGGTGACGTTGTTATAAGCGAGACCATCATTGATCAGCCCGGTAATCTGACCCTTGCCCATGGAGGGGGCAATCTGACTGCAGCGAACATTCTCGCCAGCGACATCACGACCTTGCCTAGCGCCCCCAGCATCATCAGCGGTGACCCCTCGTTCATCGACGCGGCGAACGGCAACTACCATTTGCAGCACTACTCGTTGGCCGTGGATTTCGCGGAGCCCTTAGCCGGCGATGATCGCGACCTCGACAACCAGCCGCGTGACCAGGACTTGCCTGGCGTATCCAACTTGTTCGGCGTGCGCGATCTCGGCGCCTACGAGCGCCAGATTTCGGCTGGCGGCTGCGGTGTCGCCGACACGATCTTCTGCAGCGGCTTTGAACCCTGATTCGACAGGGGCTAAAGGTCACCAACGGTGAGGGCCGTGCCCAGCGACTCGGGCGTGGCACAACGCAGCGAATCAGGAATGTTTGCTTTGGGTCTCTTCCGGCATTAGGGGTAACTTTAGAGTACATTCCTGCTGATCACGCACATCGTAAGCGCAAGTCGATCTTGGAGGTGGCCATGACTGCCAGAAATGCGATCCATCAAACCCGTCACGCCATCTTGTTGCTGGCGATGGGTCTAATTGCGACAGATGCGATCGCGAGCACATTGATTTCCTACACCGGTCCATCGATAGCGATTCCAGACAACAATCCTGCCGGGATCAATGCCGTGCTTTCGGTATCCGGGTTGGGAGCGATTGCCGATCTGAATTTCACGCTGAATCACAACTTGAATTGCAGCACCGCACCGGGAGATCCCGACGTGTCGATCAGCCACTCCCGCGTTGGCGATGTCATTGTCAGGCTTACTCCGCCGCAGGGAACCACGGCGACGCTGATCAACCGACGCGGTGGTTCGTTGATCAATTTCTGCCGTTTGTAACTGGACGACGAAGGCAACTACCCGTCGCTTGCGAATCCTTCGATATCGTACCCGTTCTTCAATGGCGACTACACGCCGGAATCGCTGCTGTCGGCATTCGACGGCCAAAGCCCGAATGGCCAATGGGTGCTCAACATCAGCGATAACGCAGCATCGAATGCCGGAATTTTCAACCGGTTCCAGTTGACGTTCGACACCGTACCGAATGACATCGTCGTCGATGTGCTCGACGATCCCAGTCCGGGCAGTTGCATTCCCGGCAGTTGCTCTTTGCGCGAGGCGGTTAGCCTTTCGAACAGCCGATTCGGGCCGGATCGCATCCTTTTGCCCGCCGGGAATTTTCAACTGACCCGCACCGGGGCCAATGAGGACAACAATCTTACTGGCGACTTGGACGTGACCGACGAACTTGAAATTGCCGGAACGGCGTCTTCTCAGACCGTCATTGCCCAAACCGCCAGCGATCGTCTGATCCACGGTATCGGCGGCAACCTGCTAGTTATCCCGCTCACAATCAGAAACCTGACCCTGCAGGGTGGCAGCGGCGTGGTTGTCGGCGGCGCGATCTACAGCGTGTTGAACAACCTTGTGATTCGCGACGCTTTCATGCTCGGTAATCGAGCAACAGGGCGAGGCGGTGCTCTCTATCATGCTGGTGCCGGGAATAACGGGGAACGCAGAATGCTGCTGGAGCGCGTCTCGTTCGACGACAACCAGGCAACGAACGCGACCGCTGCGAACGCTTGGGGTGGTGCCGTTTTCAGCGCTGCGAGCGGAGGCTCTGCCCGATACTCGCTGATTCACAATTGCTTTTTTACGAACAATAGGGCCGACAATGGTGGCGGCGCACTGGCACTGGAAGCATCAATCGCAAACGGCGGGGCGACCACTCAAATTTCCCGTTCAACCTTTGCCCAGAATCAGGTAACGCTAGCGGGC
>JAYUYW010000054.1:0-16829 GCA_043752325.1 Rhodanobacteraceae bacterium
AGCAGCGCGGCCTCGTCCTGTCCGAGCAAGCGTAGGGCACGGGCGCGGTTGAAGCGCACAAGAAAAAAGCTGGGGGCGATCGCAAGGGCGCCATCAGCGGCGTGAATGGCCCCCCGGAGGTCCCCCTCATCTTCCATCAAATCTATGGTGAGTCCGTTGTAGGCCCACATACGATCGACCTCGTCGCCCGAGCGAGTCAGGCGCAGAAGCACTTCCCTGCTTCGTCGCAGGCTGTCCGCATCTCCGTTGCGCCGCAAGTAGACGGCGTAGCGATAAGGTTGAGTCGTGGCGTATACCGACTCGGCGGCGGCCTGGATCATGCGGTCCAGCTCGTCTTCGGAGGCGCCCATTTGCGCGATTGCGGCGGAAGTACCTGTGCGGGCGGACAAGGTCAGGCCTTTGGGTGTGCGGTACAGCTCACCGCCGATGGTGGTCTGCCTGCCCAACCAAGCCACAAGGGTGCGGCGCAGCTCGCCGACCGATATTCCGGTCTGCGGGATCTGCACCTTGATATCGCCGTTCCAGTCGTTCGCGTAAGTGCTGGCGGCGCGCGAGGAGACGGTCTTATCGCCCATCTCGCTCAGGCGGTCGAGCAGGCGGCTCGCGATCACCTGGCCAGTGACGCCGCGCTGGGCCAGGTCCGGCGGCACCGAGAACGGCTCGATGACCAGGCCGCGCTCATGGCTGGCCGACCACACCATCGAGCCTATCGCCAGCGCGATTACCAGGCCGCCCAGCCCAGTGAGGACCTTCAGGGCCACACCCATGCGCTCGCCGGCAATCTGGACACTGATCAATCGGCGCTGTTCGTCGATCAGGCCGCCTTGCTTGAGCAGCAGCATGGCAGCCGGGCCGTCCGGTGGCGCCGCGGCGTTGACCGCCGTCAGCGCGATGTCGATCGGATCAGATGAATCGGGTAGTGGTGATGGCTCGCTCGACGGGCGCGGTCTGGGCAGCTCGGGTTCAATCTCGTCGGTTGCCATTGCCTTGCTGCCAGAGCCGGATGACGGAGTCTAGTCCGATTGCAATGGGGTCAGGTTCATTTCCTGCGCTCATGAGTGCGAAGTTGGCACAGCTGGGCGGGCGCCCTGGCGAGATCCGTGGCGCTGGGATCAAGTCTCCGCAGTTGATGGCAGAAGCATCACACTCCCAACGGCTTCATTGCATCTCAAGGTTGATCGTGGCGATGGTCGTCGCCAGATTAAAAAACCCCATTGGATGTTTGGAGATCACCATGCCCACTATTCTCATCACGGGTGCCAATCGCGGTATCGGCTTGGCGCTTGCGAAGCATTACAGATCACGTGGCGACGACGTGATCGGCCTTTGCCGCAACGGCAGCGAAGCACTCGCACGCACCGGCGCGCGTGTGGAAGTTGGCGTTGACGTCACCGACGGTCCCGCACTCTCGGCACTGGCGCAACGCCTCGGCGACACGCGAATAGACGTTCTGATATGCAACGCGGGGATCCTGTCGAAGGAAGCACTGGGTGATATCGACGAGGACGGCTTCGAACGAATGCGCAAGCAGTTCGAGGTGAACTCGATCGGGCCGCTGCGCACCGTACAAGCATTGTCGGGACACCTCACCAGGGGCGCGAAAGTGGGCATCGTCACCAGCCGCATGGGCTCGGTGTCCGACAACGATTCGGGCGGCTACTACGGGTACCGGGCATCAAAGGCGGCCGTGAACGCGATCGGTAAATCGCTGGCGCTGGATCTGAAAGACCGTGGCATCGCGGTGATGCTGCTCCACCCTGGCTATGTCCAAACCGAAATGGTTGGCGGTGGCGGTGATATCAGTCCCGACGCGGCTGCCGCGCAGTTGGCCGAACGCCTGGATGCACTGACGCTTGCGCAATCCGGCAGCTTCCACCACGCCAAAGGTGACGCGCTGCCCTGGTAGCGAAACTACAAGTCTGCTCAGCGCCAAACGTCTGCTACATCACTGTGTCGCGGGTTCAACGACAGCAGCGTGCTGACGCGACTTTCGCCAGCCGATTGCACGCTCACCGTGAACGGCAACATTGATCCATCGATGAGCCTTATCTTGGGATCCAGTTACGTCGCGCGTCTAGGTGGACTTGGCTGCAAGGCATGGTCACTGTTCTGCGGTTGGCAGCTCAAGTACAGCGGCGAGCGACGAGTCGCAAAGGTGGCAGACGGGAAATTCACCGTCAGTCTTCCGGTAGACGACCGTAGTGACGTCCGTTGCGGCCACACGTTCCAGGGTATGTCGCTGGGCATTGCACGGAAAGGGCAATCGCCCAACGGCGATCAATCGCGCGGTTCGCGATGCGATCTGCCGCCACGCTTCCGCCCGCTTACCCTACCTGCTTCGTGGATCGAATCGCCATCAATGCGGCGCGTTCAAACATTTTCGTCCGCCGTGATCCCTGGGCGCGTTACGTTGCGTATGTGAAGGAACACACCTTCGGAGCACGATCTCATGCGCACCCTGATTCTGACGTCTCTACTGGCGCTCTCCAACCTCACCGGCATTGCCACGGCAGCTGACGGCCAGCTCGACCCAACGTTCCTGACCGACGCCGAGGTCCCCGGCTACGGCTTCTATTTCAACCCCAACGGTACTGTGAACGACTCGCTGGACATGGTCGGCGCCATCGTCAAACGGCCGGACAACAAGCTCTGGGTGGTCGGTCGCATGAAGGCCCCTGGCGCGTACCGACTCAGCCTTTATCGAGTAGAGCCCAATGGTAACCCGGACGTCGGTTTCGGCGACTTGGGTCTGCGCACCGTGGTTCAACCTTGCGCTGGGTTCTACGTTGCGGACGCCAAGCTGGATACGCAAGGTCGCTTGCTTGTTGCGATCGATGATTGCGCTGATTTCATGATCTACCGTTTCCTGCCCAACGGTGATCTCGACGCGAATTTCGCGGCCGGTGGCGTGCTCAGTGTCCCATTCAACCAAGGGGGCAGTAACATCGATCTGAGTCAAAAACTGATCATCGCGCCGAACGACGATCTCATCATCGCCGGGCGAGTTGCAACGGCGACATCGGGTAGCCTCGGCATCGCGCGATTCACGTCATCGGGACTTCCAGCGCCCGGTTTCGGAGCTGCAGGGAAAGTTTTGATACCGTTCGAATGGCAGGTGCCGGCGATCTACGGTGTGAACGGACTGCATCTGATGGCAGATGGCCGCATCGTCATCGCCGGCGCCATATCGGAAACGAATCAGGGCTCGTCCGACAAGAAGCAGTTCGTCGTGCGCCTGACAGCCAACGGGGCACTGGACCCTTCCTTTGGCAACAGCTCGGCTGGCATCTCCAAGATCAATCACAAGAGCGCACTGGGCGTCGCGGAATCGCCGCATACACTCGCGTCACTGTTGATGGGCGATGGTTCCATCGTGCAGGTTGGTTCCGTTGTTTCCAACAACCTGAACTCGGCCGGCGACATTTTTCTGATGCGGTGGCGACCGGATGGCCAGCTCGATACCAACATCGGCTTGAACGGCACCCGTCAATATTCACTGGATTTCGCCGGCCCAAACCCGTCAGACCCCGCACTCAATTGGGAATCGGCTAACAACATCCTGCGTCAGGACAACGGCGATTTGCTGATACTGGCGTCCAGCAAAATCGGTGACTCACCCGCAACGGCAGTGATGCGCCTGAAGAGTAATCTCAACATTGACACAAGCTTTGGCAGCGGCGGCAAAGTTCAATACACCATGCAGATCAACAACAACGGTCTACATGGCCAGGTTGGTAGCGCAATGATGCTTCAGAAAGGCCGCATCCTGTTTGGTGGTGCTGTCATCACGGGCGTTAACGGACGCATGCAACTCATGATGGGCTTGCAGCACGACGAGATTTTTGCACACACGTTTGATTGACTGCGGATCGAGAGGCAATCGCTTCGCGCGCGAGAAGTCGTGACAGTCGTGCGCGAAGTCGGACATCAAACCGTAGCCGGCCCGCGCAGCGCGCCTAGATCGAAGGGAATGGAGTGAAGGTGAGGTGACGAACTTGAAGGTTCACGTTGCGCTCCCCGGAGCGCTTCGCTTTCCGGGCTACTCAACCTGCCGCCACCCCTGCATCGCCAGCTCGAACGAACGAATCCGCGCGGCGTGGTCGAACACGTTGGCGGTCAGCATCAATTCGTCGGGGCGGTGTTGCTGGACGAATGCGAGCATCTTCTTTTGCACGGTCGCCACTGAACCCACGGCGGCGCATTCGAGTGCCGCGTCAACGCCCGCACGCTCGGTGGCATTGGCGTAATTGTCGAAGGCCTTCGCAGACTCCAGTGGTGGAGGTATTAACCCGGGGGAACCGCGACGCAGGTTAACGAAGGCTTGCTGCTGAGTGGTGAAGAGACGCGCCGCCTCTCCATCGCTGTCGGCTACGACCACGTTTAACGCCAGCATCACGTGCGGCTGCTGCAGGTATCGCGATGGTCGGAAGTCGCGGCGGTAAACTCCCAATGCCTGCTCCAGCATGGCGGGGGCGAAGTGCGACGCGAATGCGTAGCGCAGGCCGAGCATCGCGGCAAGCTGCGCGCCGAACAAGCTCGACCCAAGTATCCACGGCTCCACCTCGACACCCGCACCCGGCACGGCTTGCACCAGCTGCCCATCCTCGACCGGGTCAAAGTAGCCGAGCAGTTCGACCACGTCAGCGGGAAATTCTTCCGCACCCTGATAGTAGCGGCGCAGCGCACGCGCCGCCGGCTGGTCCGTTCCGGGGGCGCGACCCAGTCCCAGATCGATACGCCCCGGATACAGCGATCCCAAGGTGCCGAACTGTTCGGCCACTTGCAGCGGCGCGTGGTTGGGCAGCATCACCCCGCCCGAGCCGACACGAATCGTGCGGGTGCCGCCGGCCACATGACCGATTAGCACCGCCGTCGCCGCACTGGCGATGCCCGGCATGTTGTGGTGTTCCGCCAACCAGAAACGCCGATAACCCAATCGCTCGGCTTGCCGTGCCAAGCCCAGCGTGTTGGAAAACGTCTGCGCTGGCGTACTGCCAACGGTTACGGGCGCGAGGTCGAGAACGGAGAGATGGAGCATGGCGGCAACTTCAACGGCGGGCCTTTTTAGATGGGGGCTCGATGCCTTGATCAAAGTGCCGCCTTGCGACTGGGTTAGCCGTCACGACCGGTCACTACCGACGACTTTGTACGTTGGCGATAGAACTTGGGAGCGTCGTCATCCTCGCGAAAGCGGGGACCCGTTTTGATTCTGCTTCAGATTCGGCGAAATGCGTGAAGATTAAAATGGGTCCCCGCTTTCGCGAGGATGACGACACCTTTTTATCGTTGCCGAACCAAGCTGGCAAGGTCATCTCAGCCAGCGGTGTGCCTTCGCGAGACTGCGAACGCAGGAAGCGTGCGCACTTCAATCTATCCGTCTCCCCGGCGCAGGCCGGGGTCCAGTGGGCAACGGCCCTTGGCGGTCTTTTGATGGATTTTCGAAACAACAAAGCAAAAGACGAAGAGTGCCAACCCCATCTACTCACTGGACCACCGCCTGCGCCGGGGAAACGAAGTGGAAGGATTTCGCTCGCCGGGGTTATGAAATGCACGAAGGTAGCGCCCTTGGCAGTTGATCAGCGCGCGTTCAATTTCGCTTTCGAATCCCCAACCGCCCGAAACTCGCCCTTGTCTTCCGTAGCCAAGCTAACGAAATAGATGGCGGCCCAAGCCGCCACAAACCCCGGGATGATTTCGTATACCCCTGCCCCACCCATGAAACTCACGTCCCAGCCCAGCGCGATCCAGGCCATCACGGTCAGTGCGCCAACCACCAAGCCGGCGACAGCCCCCGTCCCTGTCATTCGCTTCCATGTCAGGGCGACAACAATCAGCGGGCCAAACATCGCGACGAGTATGGCGCGGCGGTGGTCGCCACGAACTCGCGTTTGGCTGGATTAATGCCGACGCATCGGCCATCCGCGATCGGCACCGATGCCCGGAAGCACGGCTGCAACCGAACACCTTCCATTCGACCCCGATACTCCATCAACAAGCGCGACGACAAGCTGAACCCGCAGCCCTTCTTTATCGTCAGTAGCCGGTCGTCAAACAGGCGACTTTGACAGCGCTTATTGCTGCGCGCATGCTCCGCCAATTCGTCGATGTCGGTGCTTCATCTACTCGGAGAAATAGCCATGCGCTTGCGCACACTTGCTATCTTGATCGTCGGTTTGTCGGGGTCTGCACACGCGAGTCAAAACCTGCTCGCCAATGGAAATTTCGGTATCGGTCCGGTCCCGCCGTGGACCCCTGTCCCGGTCACCCTGAGCTATACCGCCATCCCGGGTGATGGAGACCCCGCCGCACCGTCGGTTGATATCACGACGTCGGGTACCGGCTCATCCGGGCAAGGCCTTTACCAGTGCGTTGCAACCACGCCAGGCACGGTTTACCGCGCGACCGCACATATAAAGCGTACCAGTGCGGCCACTACAACCATTTCGAGCATTGGCATTGCGGCACTTTTCTACACTGGCGCGGGATGTACCGGCACGCCGCTCGGTCTGGCAAATGCCACTGTCAGTCCAAACACGCTTGTCTTGAATGCTTGGACCAGGGTGGACAGCGGAGGGGTTGCGGCGCCTGCCGGCACGGTCAACGCATTGGTTGGCTTGGGTGCGAACGCGTCGAATACCGCCGTCTATACGTTTCGCGGGGACTCGGCATATTTCGGATTGAATGACGTGATCTTTTCCGCCGGTTTCGAAAACGACTAAGCGGACAGGGTCGGTTTCAGTGCCTACGCGAAACGGGGAGTAGAAGCGGTCAGCTAAATTTCTGACTGTGATGTGCGCCCAGCTCCGATATCACGCCCACGCAGTTGACGCGTGGCGGCTAGCGACCCGCCAGCAGAAAACCTGGGGCAGCGAACGGTTCCGATCGCAGATTGAAGTGCAAGCCGAGCGCGAGCTGGCGGTTCGACAGTCGGGACAGCCCAGGAAAGCTCAGGGAAAATGTACCTGACCTGCTTTTTCAAATCGCAGGCCAGACTGCGCTACCCTGAAGCTTCCTCACCGAGGCCACGCCCATGCTGCGTCAACCGTTACTTGCCGTGATGCTTGCACTTGCAGCGCTGCTTGGTGGCTGCGCGTCTTTTCCGCACGCCACCGCGGATGCGCGCTTTTATGACGGTCTTGATGCCGCCGCAGTTTTCGCTGCCTGCATGGACGCGCACGGCGGCGATCTGCGCCAGTATCCAGGCGACATCAACTTTTCGACCGACGGCCAGTGGTACCAGGCCATCCAGCGCATCCAGCCGATTGTCAGCGATGCCGGGTTCCGGGTCAGCTCCGAGGAGCGCTTCCGGCCGAGTGACGGCCTCTACTCTGTGCATCATCAGGGGCCACTGGGCAGCAAACAGGTGGTGCGAACGCGGGACGGCATCAGCGTCTACTACAACGGAAAGCGCGAGAGTGATAAAGCCAAGATCCGCGCTACCGCGATGACCAACGACGCGTTCCGCATGTTCCACTTCGGACCAAGCTTCCTTAAGGCGCGATCCACCGCGATGGTGCGATTGCCCGATCAACTCGAAAAAAACCGCAACTACCGACTCCTACTAGCGACCGTGGAACCGGGCTTTGGCGAAGCCGCGAAGGACCAGGTGGTGATGTGGATTGACGCGCAGACTTCACGCCTGTTCCGCGTGCACATGACCTTGAATGGCTTCGAGACCACCCAGGGCGCGCATGTCGACACCACCTTTCTTGAGTATCGACAGGTCGGTGCGTACCTGTTTCCAGTGCGTTTCAACGAGCGCGTTCGCGGCCCGGTGCGCATCGATGCGCACGACTGGTATACCACCGGCATTGATCTCGATCGCGGCTGGAGCGCAGCGGATATCGGCGGTGAGGCCTTCTTAGGCACGGCCGCGCCACCGGCGAAGCGCGTGCAGGCGGGACGGTCAAACTAGCGAAGCGTGAGTGCATTACTGGCAAAAGGTGTCAGGTAGATTTCTGACGCCGATGTGCCGACGGCTCCCATAGCAAGCCCATGCAGTTGAGGCGCTCCGCGAGGCGACCCGCCAGCAAACACCTTGGAGCATCGAACGGTTCCGATTGCACATCGACGTGCTACGCAAGCGGGAGCGAGCAGTTCGATCGCGCGGGCGACCCAAGGAACTGTCGGAATAGGTACCTGAACTTTTTTCAGTCGGGAGCCAGGGCCAAGCTGCGCAGCAATGCATCGCATCCCTTGCGCACCAGCAGCCCCCACAGCGTGGCCAGCCCAGTCAGCAGCACCGCGACGACGGCCGTCACCCACAGACCGGACAACGCGCCGTCGGGCAGCAGTGCCAACGCAGCCGAGAACCCACACGTCGCCACCGCCATCGACAGCAGCGCTTTGCGCGCTATCGACCACGGCGGCCGCCCACGTCGCACGCGGTCGATCAGCAACTGCCCGAGATATATCACGGGCGTCAACGTGCCCAGTGCACGCATTACCGTGCCAAGGTCGCCGTGGGTGTTCCCGCCGTCGCGCTCCACCGCCCCAATCCACTCCAACGCCCGCATCAGCATCTTGCCAAGGGATCCGGTAGCCGACTGCGATGCCTCGCCCGCATCGACGATCAGCATCCCCGCCAACAAAAGGAAGATCCACGTCGCGTGCAGCATCACCGCGACCATCGCTTGGCTGGCTGCGAACAGGCCGAGGAGGTGGCGGGAAACCAAGCGCGGGAGATTGACGTGAGTACTGATCGCGAACATGGCGGCATCCGTGCGTGGCGGCGAACTGGATACATGAAAACGTTGGTAACCTGCGTAACGGCCGTTGGCGCATTGCGCGCAGCGATGCCAGAATCGCCTCGCTCGCTCGCGGACCTGTCGGAATCGCATGGTTCAAGCGCCATCCCGACAAGCAGGCGGGTCTGATCTTTCACAGCGATCGTGGCAGCCAATACGCCAGTAAAGACTTCACCGGCCTGCTCAAGGAATACGGCATCACTGCCTCGATGAGCCGACGCGGCAACTGCTGGGACAATGCCTGCAGCGAAACGCTGTTCGGCTCGCTGAAGGTGGAGCGACTGCATGGCCAGCGCTTCATCACCCCTCGACACGCCATGGATGAAACCTTGGCTTGGCTGCTCTGGTACAACCAGTCCCGACTACACTCCACCCTGAACTACGTCAGCCCGATGCAGTTCGAGCAGCACTGGCTGGCTGAGCAGGTCAAACAAGCCAGATCATGACCCGGTTATGGGGTGCGTAACTCGAGGGCAACGTCAGGCTCGCGACGATTCCGATCACGCACGGCTGCGAAGGGACGCAAAGACTAGGACTTGGCCGCGCAATGGTCGAGGCCAGAACCCGGCGCTTCGCCGGCGTACGGCCCATGTATCGGCCTGCAGGTGCTATCCCCGAAACCGGGAAGTGGAACTGACGCCGTTATAGCTCTGACTGAACAGCCATGTCCCCGCCAGCCATGTCCCCGCTGGCAGCAAATCTGCGCGAATCCAAGAGGCCGGCGAAGCCAGAAGTGTACGCAATGATCCTCGCCGTGACGATCTTGCGCGTTATAGAAAAGAGAGTGCATGGCCGGTCGCCTTCAACGAGCGTCCAAAGCCATTCATTCCCACGATCACCGCCATCGCAAGATGCATTCCACTCAAGGGGCAGCTACATAAAAGTCACTGATGTAAGTCCGGCTACGCACATGCCATCAAAGCAGTTGACACCAAGCATGACAACACCTGTTGCCATGCGTCCGCTACTCATTAATCACCGCCGATCGGGCGAACGCTTGGTCGGCCTTCTGCTGACATTATTGATGCTGCTCGTGCCTCTGCTGTCCGTTGCGCAGACGACGAGTTTGCCGCTGGTTGCCGGGCAGCAACTGGAGCGGGATCAACAGTACAACTCCCCGGATGGCAGTCATTTCTTGATATTCCAGGGTGATGGCAACCTCGTGGTTGCGCGGACCGCCGACAAGGGCTTTGTGTGGGGACTAAACACGGTTGGAGGGATCGAGTTCCAGCGTGCTGCCAAGGTAGGCATGGATGCAAGCGGCCACCTGTATGCAAACGAAGACGACGACGCAGTGGTTTGGCTAACGCCGAACGAAGGCGCACGTGAAGGCTCGACGCTGAATCTGACTGACAGCGCGAACTGCGGATCGTTGCTCCCGACGGCAGCATCACATGGTCAAGCGCCGATGCCACCCGCACGATCACTGAAAAGCCCCTGTCGACGATCACGAATGGCACCTCGCTGGAGCGAAATGTCCACTACATTTCCGAATCAGGCCAGCATTACCTGGTTTTTCAGGGGGACGGCAATCTGGTCGTTGCCCGCAAAGCCGACAACGGCTACGTCTGGGGCCTGAACTCGAGTTTCAAAGACTTCTACACGATAACCATGGTGCACTTCAGCAATGGCAAACTCAGCGCCATTAATGAAAACATCAACAAGCACAGTACGGCTGGTATGCCATTCGATCATACGACTCGATGGCAGACAATGGAGCGGCCCGACTACGCAAACTCGGCGAGATTACCCAGGTAGTAACGCCTAGCACTAGCGAGAATGAAGGAACGGGGTCAGCGTGAGCTGGCCCTGTTTTTTTCCTGCCTGGTCGCAGACGCTGACTATTTCTTGCGATGCGCGCGCACCATCGACCTCAACCCTGCGCGCGCATGACCGATGATCCGGCAGTGTTCCCGTGATCTAACTGCGCCGCGCTGTGCGGAATGCGCTACGACCCGCCGCTCACGCTCCACCCCACGCAGCACGCGCTGGGTACTAGGAACGATGACCGCGGCGATGCCTATCGCGCGCTGCTGCGAGCCGCACCTAACGACGAAGACCTGGCCGCAATCCGCGCCTACCAGCAGCAACCGCGCGCTTATGCTCGCGACGACTTCCGTGCGATGGTCAAGGCCAAGACCCCGCGCTTCGTCGGCGTATAACCTGCGCATCGGCTGGCGCGTGCCATCACTTAAATCGGGAAGTGAACCTCACCCCGTTCTTTGCCTGACTCAGTTCTTTGCCTGACTCAGTTCTTGGCGTGCCAATGGCCGCGACCACTTCCGTGGGACGGACGAAGCGAAAATCCAGCGGTCCGCGGGCTAACGACCTGCACATCGGCGATCGCGTGTCAGAATCCGGAGGTGCACCTGATCCCGTTTCGTTCGAAAGTCCCCATTGACCTGGTCTCAAAATAAGGTGGGCGCAAGCATGATGTTTGACAGCCGCAGCCTTGAAATCGTCCAGATCGCTGGCGCCTTGATGCTGCTGGTCTGCTTCCTGCTTGTGCAGGCGAAGCGGATGAGTTCGGAAGGCTATCCGTACCTTCTGCTCAACCTGATCGGTTCGGCGGCGATGACGGTGACGGCGTTGATCGCCTCCCAGTGGGGATTCGTTTTTCTGGAAGGCGTGTGGGCGCTGTTCTCGGCTTGGGGACTGGTGCAGCGTGCCCGTGGCGGCGCAACAACGGTGGTCCACTAATGGATCTCTTGATCCAGTTTGTCGGAGCGCTGGCCATCCTGGTGCCGTTCGCTCTGCTGCAACTGCGGCGTACCACGACGCAGTCGTGGCTCTACCTGTGGCTCAACGTGATCGGCGCGAGCATTCTGGGCTGGTCGGCCTGGATGGGCGCGCAATGGGGCTTCGTAATTCTGGAAGGCGTGTGGGGACTGGCATCGCTGGTCGGCATTATCCGTCGCTCGGTCGCGGAGAAATAAAAAGGCCTCGTCAGCGGCAATCGTTATGGGTCCAATGGTTGACCTATGGGTACGCTCCGCCTTAAGTTCGGTGTTGACGCATTTCATCGTCAGCTCTGGGAACCCCATGATTAACACTCGCATCCTCCGCGCGGCCGTCGCTCTACTCGGCCTTGCTTCGCTTCACGCCGCCGCCAACGCGGCCGATAGCTGGGGACGGCTGCCGGCTTCACAACGCGCGGCGGCGGAAGCGTCCGGCGTGCGCGTCGTCGCTGATTTCGGAAGCTGGCTTTGGGTGCATGGCGACGCGAACGCGTTGAGCGATCGAGGTGCGGAAGACATCGCAACCACCGCGCAGACATTCGAACTCGACCTCGGCGGCGAACGCTTCGATCCGCTGGAGCGCTTTCCGGATTCATTGGCCGGCATAGCGCGCGACGTCGAGCCGTCGCTGCACCTGATCCAGCTGATCGGCCCGACCCGCGCTGCCTGGCTGGATGATCTCAAGTCACGCGGCGTTGAACCTGTGCAGTACATCCCGCCGTTCACCTATGTCGTCTGGTCCAGCGGCAGCGCGCTGGCGCAGGCAGCCGCAGCGAACAATGCCGTGCGTTGGGCGGGTAGTTTCGACGCGAACTGGCGCACAGGAACCTCGCTGCGCGGTCGTGGCGATGCGGCATCGGTTCGCGTGATGCTGTTCCGTCCGGCGGGCATCAGCGATGATGCCTTGCAGCTGGCGACTGGCATGCCGGTGCTCGACCGTGGCCGCGCCAGCGCGGAATTCGACATGATCACGATGACCCTGGATGGTGCCGCCATCGAGCGGCTGCTGCAGATGCACGGGGTTTATGCCGTGCAGGAGACGCCGACGAACGGCGGCCTGCGTGGCGAAGTTGGCGCGGCTATCTCTGCCGGCCTTTTCAATGGCAGCGGCGTGCCGATTGCCGGCTATCTGCCGTGGCTGCAGGGCCTGGGTTACAACGGCAGCGGCATCGTCATGGCCAACGTCGATGGCGGCGTGTACGACACCCATCCGGTACTGGTAAACCGCATGCTGCCATGTACGGGAAGCAGCTGCGGCCTGACTGCATCCAGCTCGCACGGTACGCATACCGCCGCCACGATGGCCGGCGATGCGTCGGGCAGTGCGCTGGCCAACGGCTTCCTGCGTGGTCTCGGCGTTGCGCCGGGGGCCAATCTCATCGAGCAGCGCTACAGCCCCACCTTCACCCAAGCCGGAGGCATGCTGAAGTTGATGTTTGAGTCGATGCAAAACGGCGCGACTCTGTCGAGCAACAGTTGGGGGCCGGCTGGCTCACCGCGCGGCTACGACGCGGACACGCGGCAGGTTGACGTAGGTAGCCGCGATACAGATCCGGCAACTCCCGGTGACCAACCATTGACGTATGTGCTGTCGATGATGAATGGCAACGGCGGAACCAGTTCCCAAGGCTCGCCGGATGAAGCCAAGAACGTGATCACCGTAGGCTCGACGCGCTCGGAAACGACGGCTGGGGTGCCCCTCGCAACCATCGGCGACGTGTCAGCAAACAGTGGACACGGACCGGCGCTGGACGGACGCCGCATCCCGCATCTGATCGCTCCCGGCTGCTCGACCGATTCGGCCAACAGCGCCACCGGCTACGGCCTGAGCTGCGGTACGAGCATGGCCTCGCCGCATGTCTCCGGCAGCGTTGGCTTGTTCACCCAGTACTACCGCGGTCGATTTGCCAGAACGCCGAGTTCTGCGATCAGCAAGGCGGCGCTGCTGGCCAGCGCGCAGAATCTGTTCGGTGGACTGGATGCCGACAACGTCGCCCTCACCCAGCGGCCGAACAACCAGCAAGGCTGGGGGCGCCTGCGCATCGACCGCATGCTGTCGAACGCCACCAACAACTGGTACTACGACCAGCAAACCGTGTTCCTGGGCACCGGCGAGTCCTTCACCCGCTCACTGCGACCGGTCGACTCGAGCGAGCCGGTCACCGTGATGCTGGTTTACACCGACGCGCCCGGCCACGGCCTGGGCGGCAGCACGCCGGCCTGGAACAACGATCTTGATCTGCTCGTCACCACGAACAACGCGAGTTACCGTGGCAACGTCTTCGCTACGGATGGAACTTCAACCAGCGGCGGCGCGGCAGACAACCGCAACAACGTCGAAGGCGTCGTGCTGCGCAGCAACCAGCTTGGAAGACTGATCACGATCACGATCAATGCCACGGCAATCAACTCCAAGGCACTCCCGAATGCCATGTCCACAGTGAATCAGGACTTCGCCCTCGTCTGCACCAATTGCACGCAAGCAGCGCCGCTGGTCGATGCGCTGTTCGCGCAGGGTTTCGAGCTGATCGATCTGATCTTCCGCGATGGTTTCGATAGCACCGCGACGCCCTAGGTTAATAACCGGGGTCCAAAACAGGGGGCAGGCCGATGGTCGACGGTGGAGCTATTCAGCGAACGCCCTCGTGCAGTGATCCTCTCGTCCAACAGCATGCCGACTACCTGAGCCTTTCAGCCGAACCGGAGCACCGACGGGCAGCCTATCGCGCGTTGGTTATGGGGCACGTTGGCCAGATGGAACTCGACGCGATCCGCGCACATCTGCAACGCCAGCATGCCTACGGAACCGACCGCTTCCGCAAAATGATCGAACGCAAACCAGGCCGCCGCGCCGGCCCGGCGAAGATCGGTCGGCCACGGAAAGCTGGCCGCGCGCATCGAGTGGAAAGAGCACTCTGACCCGGGTTTTGACATGGTGTACTTGAACGTCGATGCCTTGACGCAATTCAAGACCGATCTGTCCAAGTTCTACGACAGCGCGGCACCGCGTTGAACGGCGCGGAAGAACAGTTTGCATTGAGGATTTTCGTAAATTCGCCCAGCAGGCTGCAGTCGGCATCGACAGCGCTTATCTACCCCTGGCAGCGTGTTGCAACACACCTTGCCAGGGCGATGCAGGGACGCCTCCCACGCGGTTCGATCACGCAAATAATCCATTCGCTTAGCGATGTTCGCGGGCTTTGCCCGTGCGGAGCGACTGAAAAATTCCAGGAAGGGCTTTTCAAGTAACCCGTTAGACCTGCGCCATAGCCCATCGAGTCAAGAATCCAGCGTGCATTAGTTGCTGATCGTCAAATGCCGGGTGGTATTGCATAACTGGGAACCATCGGACGCCTGCACCAACACCATTACCTTGTAGTCGCCTGGCGCGGCGGCGGAAATATCAATGGGTGCTGAAAAACCCGAGTTTGCCAAACCTTCGCTTCCCAAAAACTTCGAGACATCAGGGCGCGGTTGCCCAGTTGGCATTGTCGCGCCATACATTTGCGCGCCATCCAGGACCAAGGTTACCTGTGCTGGCGTGTTGAGCTTCTCATCGGAAGACCAACCGATAAACGTCACGTCCGCTCCCTTCTTGATGCTTGTCGAATCCGTTACCTGGCTGCCGCTCACTTGATCCACCGAGCATTGGCCGACGGTCTTGGCACCCTCAACAACCTTCGCATCCAATGCCTTGAGGAGAACCACGGGCGCTGACGATACGGAAGCGGCAGGCGGCGCCTGCTCAGCGCTACTCTGCGAAGCGGCTGGAGGCGCCTGCGCAGCGCCACTCTGCGAAGCGACTGCAGGCGCCGGATTGTCACCACTTTGCGAATTTGACGGCGCCTCGTTGCAACCTGTGATCACGATCGCAAAGCTCGCCGCAACTGACATCAAGAGCATCTGACTGGTTTTCATTACATATCTCTCCTCAATGATTGATGGAACCTATCCCGATAGGCCAAAGGTGCTTCGAAAAGTGCGTCGCGGCAGGGTCCAGCGTAAAAACACGCCGGAACACACCAAGCCGCTGCGCCGCCAAACCGCGCGCCCGACAGCCGTGAAGTGTACGCCGACGTGGCCGGCGATCCACGTGTAAGTGATTCGCCAGTTGCCCACGCGGCGCGCATTGCATGATCGCGGTCGCGATACTTCGTCGCAATTAAAGTCGACGGGCGCAGTTGATCGACGTTCCGCGCGAGCGTTATTCATCTTTTTCGGTTGCGCGCTCGCGCGCTTTCCGTGCGACAAACGCGTGGTCGTCGCGCTTGATTACTTGTCGAGTCCCGGATGATTGTCTCGTAGTTCGCAGCCATGGTCTGTACCAGGCGCGCCGTGTGCTTGCATCATTGCGTACCGAGCTCTTGATGGAGTTGATGCCATGAACCCGCGCCTGCATGCAAACGCCACAACCACGCCGAAGATCCGGGCATTGATCCAGACGTCGCCGCTGAGCGTTGGTGCATTGTCTGAAGAGCTGGGCGTGAGCGTCGGTACGGTGCGGCGCTGGCGGGGACGCGACTTCCAGCAGGATGCGTCGCACACGCCGCATCATCTGGCGACCACGCTGACACCCGCTCAAGAGGCCGTCGCGGTCGAGCTGCGGCGCACGCTGGAGCTGTCGCTGGATGACTTGCTCGCTGTCGTCAAGGAATTCCTCAACGCCGATGCGTCGCGGTCGGGACTGGATCGCTGCCTGCGCCGGCACGGCGTCAATCGGCTGGATGCCCTGCGACCTGCCGCCGAGCGCGCGCCGATAAAGACCTTCAAGGACTATGTGCCCGGCTTTGTCCACGTGGACATCAAATACCTGCCGCAGATGCCCGATGAGAGCCGCCGACGCTATCTGTTCGTCGCCATTGATCGCGCGACACGGTGGGTCTACATGCAAGTGCGCGGCGACAAGACCCAGCGCTCCGCGTGCGCCTTCCTCAAGGCCCTGCATGCCAAGGCACCGTTTCGCATCACGCGCCTGCTGACCGACAACGACAAGGCGTTCACCGACCGTTTCAGCCAACCGGGCAAGCGCCCCAGCGGCCGGCATGACTTCGACAAACTGTGCGCCACGTATGTCATCGAGCATCGCCTGGCACCGCCGCGACACCCACAAACCAACGGCATGGTGGAGCGTTTCAACGGCCGCATCAGCGAGGTGCTGGCGACGACGCGATTCCGCAGCCGCGATGACCTGGAGACGACGTTGAGACGCTACCAAGTGATCTACAACCAGCACATTCCCCAGAAGGCAATCCAGCACATGACCCCAATCGCCGCACTGCGCGACTGGCAGCAACGGAAACCGGAGCTATTCGTCAGGAGCGTTCGCAATCATCCGGGACCTGAC
>JAYUYW010000055.1:0-7149 GCA_043752325.1 Rhodanobacteraceae bacterium
CCTTCGCGGCGGGGCGCTGTCACTTCAGACTTTGTAGTAATCCCGATACCACGCGACGAACCGCGCGACGCCAACATCGATGCCGGTGTCCGGGTGATATCCCGTATCCCGGCTCAATTCTTCGACATCCGCGTAGGTGTCCGGTACATCGCCTGGTTGCAACGGCAGCAGTATCTTTTCCGCGGTGCGGCCCAGGCACTTCTCGATGACCGCGATGTAATCAGCCAACTTGACAGGGTTGTTGTTGCCGATGTTGTAGACGCGATAGGGCGCGCTCGAGCTCGCCGCCGTCGGCAGCATAGAATCGTAATTCGCGTCGGGCCCCGGCACCCGATCCAAGGTGCGAATCACTCCTTCGACGATGTCGTCCACGTAAGTGAAATCCCGCGTGTGGTTGCCATGGTTGAACACCTCGATCGGTTCGCCAGCCAGAATCTTGCGCGTGAACAGGAAAAGTGCCATGTCCGGTCGGCCCCACGGACCGTACACCGTGAAAAAACGAAGGCCCGTCGTCGGCAAGCCGTATAGATGGCTATACGTGTGAGCCATCAACTCATTGGCTTTCTTGGTCGCCGCGTACAGGCTGACTGGATGATCGACGGAATCCTGCACCGAAAACGGCAACTTCTTGTTGGCTCCATAGACCGAACTCGATGATGCGTACACCAAGTGTTTGACGCCGCTATGCCGGCAGGCTTCCAGCACATTGATGAAGCCGACGATGTTGCTGTCGATGTACGCGTAGGGATTGGTCAGCGAGTAACGCACGCCGGCCTGTGCGGCGAGGTTGACGACGCGCTCTGGCTTGAAATCCGCGAACGTATCTTCCAGCGCGGGCCGATCTTCCAGCGACGCACGCACGAACGAAAAACCATCTTGCGGGCTCAACCGCGCGAGGCGTGCTTCCTTCAGCGTCGGGTCGTAGTAATCGTTGAGGTTGTCGTAGCCAAGCACCTCATCGCCGCGCGCAAGCAGGCGGTGCGACAGGGTTGACCCGATAAAGCCGGCAGCGCCGGTAACGAGAATGCGCATGGGATATCCGTATGGCGGCGTTGGTCAGAGACGGTCATCGACGCTGTTGCGTGGCAACGCCTGCTTCACGTCGAACAGGATTGCCTCGGGTTTGCCAAGAGCGCGGATTTTCTCGGCACCCATGTCGATGAACTGATGGTGTGACACCGCCAGCACGATGGCGTCGTAACGACCGTTCGTCAGTTCCGGCACCAAGTCGAGTCCGTACTCGTGCTTGGCTTCGGCCGCACTGACCCAGGGATCGTAGACCTCGACATCGATGTGGTAGTCGCGAAATTCGGCGATCACATCGACGACGCGCGTGTTGCGCAGGTCCGGGCAGTTTTCCTTGAAGGCGAGGCCAAGGATCAGCACCTTCGATCCTGCCGGAAGAATGCGTCGCTGGTTCATCAGCTTGATGACGCGCTGCGCCACATGCTGGCCCATCGCGTCATTGATGCGCCGGCCGGACAGGATCACTTCCGGGTTGTAGCCGATCTGCTGCGCCTTGTGGGTCAGGTAGTACGGATCGACGCCGATGCAATGGCCACCGACCAGGCCGGGCCGGAACGGCATGAAATTCCATTTGGTACCGGCGGCTGCCAGGACCTCGCTGGTGTCAATGCCGAGCTTGTGGAAGATCAATGCCAGTTCATTGATCAGCGCGATGTTCAGATCACGCTGGGTGTTCTCGATCACCTTGGCCGCCTCGGCAACGCGGATGCTGGATGCCTTGTGTGTGCCGGCGGTGATCACCCGCCCGTACAGTGCATCGACGAAATCGGCGACTTCGGGCGTCGATCCCGACGTCACTTTCAGGATCGTTTCCAAGCGGTGCTGCCTGTCGCCCGGATTGATGCGCTCGGGGCTGTAGCCAGCGAAGAAATCGACGTTGAATTTCAAACCGGATTCGCGCTCGATGATCGGCACGCAGACTTCTTCGGTCGCTCCGGGATAGACGGTCGATTCAAAGATCGCGACATCGCCCTTGCGGATTGCCTTGCCGACCGTGCGGCTGGCGGCTTCCAGTGGCGTAAGGTCGGGCCGCTTTGCGTCGTCAATCGGCGTCGGCACGGTGACAATGAACACGTTGCAGGTGGCGAGATCAGCGGCATCTTCGCTGAAGGAAAGTTGCTTCGCCTGCGCAAATTCCTCGCTCGTCACTTCCAGCGTGTGATCGCGATGTTGCTTGAGTTCGGCGATTCGGGTCTTGTTGATATCAAAACCCAGCGTTGACATCTGCCGACCAAAACCGACCGCCAGTGGCAAGCCGACATAGCCCAAACCGATCACGGCGACCTTTACCTGCGCCTCGTCGGGCAGTTGTGCCTGCTCCATCTGCTGTCCCCTCAAGTTGATCGGTGAAGTTTAGCAAGAGTGCCTGGATGCCGACGATGCATGCGCAAGCGGCCGCGACGCTGCACGCGCCCAGGCCGACCTCGAACGTGTCCAATTGCAGTGTCAACGCTGCAATCACTGGAGCCGCGAAACGACAGGCCGCAGAATGCGCGACCGCCACGACCACTCGGCCATGAGCAACACCGATCCGTCATCGATTCCGTCGCTGCCCGCCGACAACGAGCGCCGCTTGCTGGTGCCCCTCGCCTTGCTGTCGGTTTACGTGATCTGGGGCTCCACTTACTACGCGATCCGCGTTGCGCTGGATGGTTTTCCGCCATTTCTCCTTGGTGCGGTGCGCTTTACCGTTGCCGGCGTCCTGCTCTACGCGTGGCTGCGCTGGCGCGGCATGGCATCGCCATCGCGCTTGCAATGGCGCAACGCAGCGATCACCGGAACCCTGCTACTCGGTGTCGGCAATGGATTGGTTTGTTACGCCGAACAGCATGTAGCGTCAGGCCTCGCCGCCGTCGCTGTCGCCGGCATGCCGCTGTTTGCGGCTTTGTTCGCCGGCATGTATGGCAACTGGCCAAGGCGGCTTGAGTGGGTGGGATTGGCAATTGGCTTGGTCGGTGTCCTCGTCCTCAATACCGGCGGCGGCATGACCGGCTCGATAGTCGGCGCGGTTGCCCTGATCGTCGCGTCCATCTCATGGGCATTCGGATCGGTCTGGAGCTCACGCCAGGACATGCCACCCGCAGCAATGAACACAGCTGCACAAATGCTGGTCGCTGGCGTGGTGTTGACGGTTGTCGGGCTGCTCGGCGGTGAACGCATCGTTGCGGTGCCCGGCGCCGACGCGATCTGGGCGATGGTCTATCTCGCCGTAATGGGTTCGCTGGTGGGCTTCACTGCCTACGTCTACCTGCTCAAAACCGTTCGCGCGCCCGTCGCGTCGAGCTATGCGTATGTGAATCCTCCCGTCGCGGTTTTGATCGGCGTTGCCATCGGCGGCGAAGCGATCCACACGCTCGACGTGGTTTCAATGGCGATCATCCTGTTCGGCGTCGGACTGATAACGCTGGGCCGGCAGCGCCGCTAGACAGTCATCATCATTCCTGGATCGGCGGGACCGGTAGGCTGCGACGTGCAAGCAGCGGTTGCAGGAACACGGCTGCCAGCACGATCGCAACGCCAATGTAGAACAACCGATCAAGTTCGTGCTGTTCGCCCAGCAAAACTATAGCCAGGACGATGGCGTAAATCGGCTCCAGATTGACCGCCATCTGCGCGGTGAATGCACTGACGTGGCGCAGTGCGCGTAGCGAAACCATGAAGGGCAGCAGCGTGCAGACCACCGCCAACACGACCAACATCAATGCATCATCGCGACCGGGGATGGGGTAGATAGCTTCACCCGGCGCAGCCAGCAAGGGCGCGATCAATGCCAGGAAAATCGCACCGGAACCCAGTTCAATCGTTGTCACCGTGGCCGAGTCGGCGCGTTCGACGTGACGCTTGTTGAGGCTCGTGAACACGGCAACGAAGAACGCCGACGCGATGCCAACCCACACGCCCAAATGCATGTCGCGCGGAATGCCGCCGACTACCAACGCAACGCCCGGTATCACGGCCACGCCAAGCACCAGTTCACGCGAATCGAAACGACGGCGCGACACGATCGGTTCGATGATCGCTAAAAAGACCGGCGCCAGCGCAATACAGGTAACCGCAACGGAAGCATTCGACAGCTTGATCGCGCCGTAAAACGTGAGCCAATGGAGGGCGATCATTACGCCAATCCCGGCATAGATCGCAATCTGCCGCCATTCCAGCTTGCGGAGACCGCGCCACACTTTCGGAAGCAGCAACAGCAGCACGGCGACTAGACTCATCCGCCACAGCACCAGCGCAAGCGCCGTCAGCGTGATCAGCTTGCCAAGGATCGCGGTGAATCCCCACAACACGACGCAAAAATGAATCTGCCACAGGGCAGCGCGGCTGGCTTGCATGTCAATCGGCGGGAACGGGTTGGGAGAGTCTTCCAACTTCGTCGAGTTTGAGCGCATCCAATGACTGCAAGGCGTGCAAGTAAAGGCCGAACAGACAGAATGACAACGCGATGAAGCCTGCCGCGTAAATGATGAATATGCTGCGCACGTCGTTGGGATGCACCGTGCTCGCTATCGGGTAGGGCAAAACGCCGCCCCTCAGGAAGCCAAAAAACGTGCCGAACAACATTTTGAGGGGGTAGACATAAATGAGGATCAAGAAGACCAGGCACAGGCTCAGAACCGTGCCCATGCAGTCATCGATGCCGCAACGCTTGCGCCAGCGGGCGTGCGCCCACCAGAACATGGCAACTATCGTGAAACGGGCGGCGAACGCGGGAATGCCTTTCATCGCCGTCGCCTCCTGCAATCTATGTGGTCAATAAAGCTCAGCAAGCAATCTTTCAAACGCCACCTTTCGCTCCGGCGGTGTGAGTGCGAGCAGGCCTTGAGACTGAAGAATTGAAAGCAGTTTGCGAGGAGCAGAATTGCTGTCACCAACTATCTCGACATGGCCAGCCTTGACCTCCACATTGGTCAAGTTCGAGTAATTATCGATAGTTGATTGATATTGTTCAGGCAAACTGAAAATATAATCGTCGTCCAGGCAACTTCCGTCGTTGTTTCTACGACGACACGCGTTACGTTCGTCAGTCACCACCTTGATATATCGATGCACCGAAGATAGCAGCGGACCCGGTTGCTGTATGAATTTTGAGTGCGAAGTAATTTCGTACCAATTGTCGCCTGATACCATCCAGCAAAGCCCAGGGAGAACTCCCAGTGTGGCCCAATGCAGAACGCTATTGCCACAATCACGTGCGATCTTGATACCACCCAGTGGCGCTGATACCGTAACCAGATTGAAGTCAATATCCTTCTGGGTCCATTTGCTGCTGCGCTCGCGCTCCATGGCCTTGCGAGCGATCAGCCCGCCCATGCTATGTCCAATGACATTGATATTCCTGTTTCCGGTCTGTCTACTCAGATTGTCGAGTGCGGTTATCAATCGGTCTGATGTACGTGTCAGACTGACTCTGTCATCGTAGCTGAAACATACGGCTTGTTGACCATTGAACGCATACAACTGGGCAAGGGAACGGAAACGCCCCGCAGACCCATCACAGCCATGGACCAGAACAGTAACCGGATGGTTCGAATTCAAATGCAAGGTTTGGTCGGGCGCATCGGTGCATGGACCAAGGTCGGGGACAGTCACCGTCTTATCCGGAACCGGCAATCGGCCTGTTTCTATTGGCTGTGCATCTGGCGCATAAATCGGCGCAATGGAACACCCCGCCAACAGGCCCAGCAGAACAAAGGATAAAAACACGAATTTTTGTTTCATTGGTCCAAATTCCGGCTAGTATCTGAATTGACCTATAAACATCAACGCGATCCAGGACACGCTGCGGCTTGGCGTGGTAATACACGTACTGCGTAAGCCGAGCCGCGAATCGGTCTCGGCTTGATCAAATAGTCAGCCCTGCGTCTACCATGCCTTAAGTGAACCCAAGAATTGAAGTACGCCAACTGCACATATCGCGGCGAGAACTGCATAAAATCAACTGGGAAAGACCGCTGACGCTGAAATGGCCGTAGATATTCCGATGGCGAGAAGTCCGGCGACCAGGACGAACAGGAAAGGAGCTTCCGAGAACGATTGACGCCAGACAAATACGCCAATCCAAAAACCAGAGAGTCCAAGAACGCCTCCGATCTCTAGGGAAGGTCTGAACAAGTTCACGCAGGCGGCATGATGTCAGAAAGTTTCCCAGATTGATGTGCGTGGCGCAGTGCAGGCTGGCCGCCTGGTCAAGCCGCGCGCGTCGATCCGGGAACCTTTCGGACGTCACTCCGTCATATGAATTCAACACGTTGGGGCCGATCTGTCTTCCCGCAGCTCCGCGTTGCGCCGCCTCGACAGACGGCCAGTCTGTCTTCGCCGACGCGCCTTGATCTGCGGGCAGAAAGTTCGGTGACGCCTGTGCGGACTTGTTCAGAGCATCCCTAGCAGGCGCCAAGAGCCAACAGGATTGTTGCAGCGAGCCCTCCGATCATCAGAATGACCCGTACAAAGGGTTGCAAGAGGTTAAAAACGTTCTAACGCATGAGTCCGGAGGATCAGAATCGAAACGATTGTGATCCGCCTGGAAACACTAGTCAGGTCGCTGTTGACGTACAAATTGAGACTAAACCTTATAGCCCTCGCACACGACAAGCCACTAGCAGAAGACCAAGACCAATAATCCATGACCAGGCGGCGATTTGCGGGTCAACCTTGACGACACCAAAGTGGGTGACAAGCGCTACTAAATAAAGTACGAGACAGATGACCCATACCACCGTTGTCGGAGCTTTGCCGGAGTTTTGCATGGAATTTTCGCCTGTTGGTTGATGAAGACTGGGACTTTGAGTTTACGCGTTATCTGGTTGCGGCCCGGCCGCATGTATACCCGATGCCCCGACGATAGCCCTGATCGTGATAGGCATCAAGATCTCGGTCAAGCAACATTCCTGCGTGGGATCAAGCACCTGGACGATGGATGCCGTCCTGTCACTGCTGAAAGATAGCGCGCGATCGGGTAAGGGCGGAGCGATAGTCAGGACGAGAGCGGAGTTCTATCTGATCGTCGGAACACCGTTTCTCCAAAGCTTTTTGTCGACGAACTTGGTCGACGATTCCGGTTGCAGCACGACATTTTGGCAACCAAGCGCACGTACCCGTCTTGGATTCGTCGCTTCAGCG
>JAYUYW010000056.1:0-2748 GCA_043752325.1 Rhodanobacteraceae bacterium
GGCGCGCTGGACACGGTCAATGGCTCGATCCGGGTCGGCGACAACGCCACCATCACCACGGCGGGCACCGTGAACGGTTCGATCACCTTGGGCAACGACGTCAACGCGCGTTCGCTGGATACTGTTAACGGCGCGATCACCGTCGGTTCGCGTACCAACATCAGCGGGGATATCGACGCGGTCAACGGACGCGTGTCACTGGCCGAAGGCGTTGACGTGCAAGGCAAGGTCGAGAACGTCAATGGCGAAATCCGCCTGACCGCTGCGCACGTGGCCGGCCACATCAGGACCACCAGCGGCGACATCCGCATTGGTGCAGATTCGCGAGTTGATGGCGGCATCCTCGTCGAGAAACCTGGCTGGTTTTTCGGCAACAGCAAAACCCCGCGCGTCGTCATCGGCCCACGTGCCGTCGTCGGCGGGACCTTGGAATTCCGCCGCGACGTGGAGTTGTTCGTTAGCGAAACCGCAGCGGTCGGAAAAATCACGGGCGCGACGGCGAAGCGGTTCAGTGGTGACAACCCCTGATCTCGCTCCATCTCCCATCGAGCGGGATTTGCGTTCGCGAATAATCGGCATCGACGAGCTGGCACTGACCGGTTGTCATGAAATGCCGCGATAGGAACCGGCGCGCCAGATCTCAGGAACGCCGCCGAATTGTGATCGACCCGGTTGCCCGGGCTGTTGCAAACAGATTGTTTTCGAATCGTCCTCAACTTAGGCCGACACTGGCCTCAACTACCTTGGAAAAAGACCGTCATGATCACCAAACCCTTGCGATACGTTGTACTGATGATGTGCTTCACGGCTCCGGTTCACCTATGCGCTGCCGAACCCCCGCCCGAGCGGGCGACGGTGATGATGATGGGCGTTTTTCACTTCTCCAATCCCGGGCTGGATATGGTCAAGTCGGGTGTCATCGACGTGATGACCAAGGACAATCAGGCCTTTCTCGATGGGTTGGCGGACCGACTGGCTGCGTTTCATCCTACCGATGTGCTTTTTGAGTGTCCTCCGGCGGATCAAGCCAAGTTCGACAAGAAATTTGATGACTACAAGAAGGGCACATTTGCGCTGACGTCAAACGAGATCTACCAAATCGGCTTCAAGGTGGCCAAGGTTGCGGGAGTCAAGAGGATCACTTGCTTTGACGAGCAGCAAGTCGGTTGGGACGCGGAGCCGATGATCAACTACATCAAGGCGAACGACCCGAAGATGCAGGCTTCAATGGATGCGATGTTCAAGTCGCTGTCTGAACGCGCGAGCCGTGAACAAGCCACGTTGTCCTTGCCGGAGTTGTTGCAGTTGAGCAACGACCCCGCCCGAGAGCGCGAAAACAAGGCCCTCTACATCAGCACGAATGCCGTCGATGCAGGCGGCAGATTCGCTGGTGCTGATGCCGCAGCAAGCTGGTGGCACCGAAATTTCCGAATGTACGCCAACGTGCAGAAAGCGGCGGCGCCAGGACGCCGTGTTCTTGTGGTGGCCGGTTCTGGACATACAGCGATCCTCAAAGATTTGCTCGCAATCGACAGCAAGAGGCAATCCGAGGACGTAACGAAGTTTCTGACGCCCTGATGCAGGTCAGAAGATGCGCGCCAGCTTCGAGATGGATCGAGCTTCCGTCGCAATCAGGCCGTCTGTTTGTTTGCCGTAGTAGGCAAACCCATTCTTATTGAGCCGATCTCGGTCAGTCGGACAGAGAGCTGTGAACGTCGACTATCAACCTGTCCGTAAGCTGAAGGCCGCTGGATAGGCGTCGGCAGCGCGTCGTCAACACGTCGGACTCCGGTCAGAGTCGCGTCAGTACTCCGGTCAAGATTGACTCTACAGTTCTGACACCCGTTCAACGGAGCGGTGAATGCTTCGCATCAATCCCAAAGGAATTTATCAATGAAAATTACGTCTCTCGCAGTCGTTGCGCTTTGGTTTGCATCGACAACCTGCTCGGCCCAGAACCTGATCGCAAATTCGGACTTCTCAAACGGTCTGCAGGGGTGGACAGTCGCGCCAACGGCGCTCGGGACCATAACCCTTCAAAGCCGCTGCTGGTTCGCCTGCCGCAGGTAGTGTCGAACTTGCCGTGCCTGCGCAGCAGGCGGGTTCGAGTGACGCCGTCTTGTCGCAGTGCATCTCCGTCGTGAATTATCCTGGCACCAACATGGATTTCTACCTGCGCACCTCGACTCTGGACGCCGGCGTGAAACTGAACTGGATGCTCACACAGATCTTCGTTGGCACGGGTTGCAACACCTCCAACAACCCTTTCTTCCTCTCGGATACAACCTCCAGCGCGGGAATGCCAGTCCTTGGCGCCGGCGGCACGTGGGTCCAGCGTGGCGACGTCAACAGCACGGCGATTTCAATCTTTCCAGGCACCAAATTCGTTCTGCTGAGGATCACCATGTCGAACTTCAATCGCCCGGGGCTGGCGGGGCGGTACTTTGTCGATCACGTGGAATTCGGGCCCACGGGTACGACATCTTGGCCCGACACCCTTTTCGCAAATGGTTTCAACTGAGTAATCGACATCCTGGCGACAGTCCCGCGCGCGCCATTTTTTCAGCATCGATCAAATCCCAACATGGGCGGGAAACAATCGCACCCATCGCGCAGCAATTTGGTTGTCCTAACAGTCTCGGATTGCAACCGGGTTCACGCGCAAGACAACGTGGACGTGGTTGCTCGTCACCGCATCGGCGTACAGGCTGTTCGCGAAGATATTGACCAGTTCCAGCAAGCGCTCTT
>JAYUYW010000057.1:0-7095 GCA_043752325.1 Rhodanobacteraceae bacterium
CGTGCGATCGAGAACTTGGCCTACGTCGTCGGGGTCAATCGCGTTGGCACTGACGGCAACAACATCAACTACGCCGGCGATAGCGCCGCCATCGATTTCGTGGGCGAGCCGCTGGTCGAACTTGGCGCGCAGGAGCAGGTGGTCACCGTGACTCTCGACGCCGCTGCATTGGCTGCACATCGCCAGCGCTTTCCGGCTTGGATGGATGCAGACGATTTCGCACTGAAGTAGCGGAACGTGGAACGCGTCTCGGCGAGTTACTTCTTCGCGAACGTCCATGCCAGCACTCGACTTTGTTTCTGGCCCTGGCCCATGTCGATCTGGCGCACGTCGACGGCTGCTGCATCCTGAAGTGCCTTGCGCATAGGCGGCAGATGCGATGCCTGCGATACCAAACTGGAATACCAGCGCACGCAGTCTGGACGTTGCGCGCTTTCCTCGATCATGCGGCGGATGAAACCGAGCTCGCCGCCGCTGCAATGAAGTTCGGCTGCAATTCCACCGAAGTTGGAGCCGCGAGCACCGTCGCGATCGGCCTTGCCGAGCTTGCGCCATTTGGCGACGCTGGCTTGCTTAACCGCTTTCGCCGAGACATGAAAGGGCGGGTTGCAGATCGAAAGATCGAAGCGTTCTTCGGCAGCGATGACACCTTCGAAGATGTGCTGCGGATCGTATTGGCGGCGTAGTTCAATCGCCGCGGCAGCGGTCGGATTGGCGGCGAGAATTCGCGTGGCGGAATCCAGCGCCTGCATCGAGACATCGACACCGACGAAGCTCCAGCCGTATTCGAATTGACCGATCAATGGGTAGATCACGCTGGCACCGGCGCCGATGTCGAGGACGCGCACCGACTTTCCACGAGGAGGCTTTCCGTCGTGATCGCTCGCCAGCAAATCCGCAAGGTGATGAATCAAGTCGGCACGACCCGGAACCCCGGGACACAGTGCAGCAGCGGGCAGTTCCCAGTCACGAATGCCGTACCACTGCGCCAGCAATGCGCGATTGAGCGCAAGAACCGCGCGTTGGTCCGAGAAGTCAACCGTGGTGTCGCCGTGACGCTGCACCACATACCGGCGCAGCTCGGGGAGCGCCCGAACTAGGGCGGGAAGGTTGTAGCGGCCCTGGTGACGATTGCGTGGATGCGGGCCATTCGCTGCAGGCAATGGCGTTGCGGTCTTCATCGACGTGGCATCCGGGTGCCGCTAAGGTGCAGATTGGTTGTCAATGGCATACGTCGATGATTCACTCACTGGGTAGTCCGCGTCGCGCCGCGTGTAGATCGATAGTTTTGATTGTCGCAAGCATGCTGTTGTGTGCGTGTTCGCGCAGTTCCGACGAACAACAACTGGGTAATACGCTGGCGACGATGCAGCAGGCCATCGAAGATCGCAAGCCGTCGGACTTCATCGAAAACGTCGCCGATGATTTCACTGCTCCTGAAGCTGACATGGATCAGCGCAAGCTGCATGACTTGCTACGACTACAAGTGTTGCGTAACCAACGCATCGGCGTGTCGACCGTAGTGCGTGAGCTGCGTGTGGAAGGCATCCGCGCGACGATCACGCTGTCGGCGACATTGACCGGGAGGTCAGGCGGTCGGGTGCCAGAACGTGGCTCGGTCTATTCGTTGACGACCGGCTGGCGCAAGGACGATGGCGATTGGAAACTAGTCCAGGCGAGCTGGCAACGCAGCCTGTAGGTTTGAAGCTCCGCAGGAGATTCCACCGCAAGTGAAGCGAAAGCGCGGCGACGTGATTCCGCCGCGCAAAACAATCAGGCATCCGCCCCCGACGCGAGCTGGCGAAGTACGTACGGCAATACACCGCCATTGCGGAAGAACTTTATTTCCTTTGGCGTCGCCAGCAGCACGCGAACCGCGAACTCGACCCTCTTGCCGTCGTCGCGCGTGGCAATCACTTGTGCCTTTTTCGACTTCCCATCTTCAAGGCCGATGATGTCGAAGGTCTCCAAGCCGGTCAGACCCAGCGTTCCCGCGTTTTCGCCTCCAGCGAATTGCAAAGGCAGCACACCCATGCCTACCAGGTTGGAGCGATGGATGCGCTCGAAACTCTCCGCGATAACCGCCTTCACACCGAGCAGCAAGGTGCCCTTGGCGGCCCAGTCGCGTGACGAGCCGGTGCCGTATTCCTTGCCGGCCAGCACCACCAGCGGCGTCTTGTTTTCCTTGTAGCGCAGCGCGGCGTCGTAGATGGACATCTGCTCTCCGCTGGGTACGTGCAGCGTGAATCCGCCTTCGACGTTGTCGAGCATCCTGTTCTTGATGCGGATGTTGGCGAATGTTCCTCGGACCATGACGTCGTCGTTGCCGCGACGTGAGCCGTAGGAATTGAAATCCTTTGGTTGCACGCCGTGTTCGATCAAATAGCGACCCGCTGGCGAATCCTTCTTGATCGAACCAGCGGGCGAAATGTGGTCGGTGGTTATCGAATCGCCGAACACGCCAAGCGCACGCGCGCCCTTGATATCGTCGATGGTACCAACGTCCATCGTGATGCCGTCGAAGTACGGCGGATCCTTGATGTACGTGGAATCATCCCACTGGTACTGGCTGCCGTCCGGCGACGAAATCTGGTTCCAGCGGCTATCGCCCTTGAACACGTCGGCGTAGTTCTTCTCGAACATGGCAGGGTTGATGGTGCTGGCGATCGTGTCGCTGATTTCCTTGTTGCTCGGCCAGATGTCTCGCAGGAAAACATCGTTGCCATCGCTTCCCTTGCCGATGGGATCGTTGACCAGGTCAATGTCGATGGTGCCGGCAATCGCGTAGGCGACGACCAGCGGCGGAGATGCCAGGTAATTCATCTTCACTTCCGCGTGGATGCGACCCTCGAAATTCCGGTTGCCTGAAAGTACGGCGGCAACGGCGAGGTCGTTCTGCGCTATGCCCTTCGACACCGCGTCGAGCAGCGGACCGGAGTTGCCGATGCAACTGGTGCAGCCATAGCCAACGAGATAGAAGCCGAGCTTTTCCAGCTCATCGAGCAGGCCTGCCTTCTCGAGATAATCGGTGACCACAAGCGAACCCGGGCCGAGTGAGGTCTTCACCCACGGTGCCGAACTCAAACCCTTAGCCGCTGCGTTGCGCGCGAGTAAACCGGCACCAATCATCACGGCCGGGTTGGACGTGTTTGTGCACGACGTAATCGCAGCGATGACGACGGATCCGTCCTTGAGTTCGGATGTAATCTCGTTGATCTTGATCGTCGAGACGGGTTTCAGGGCGAGGTGGTCAGCCTGAAGCTGGCCGCCGCCTTCTTCCTTGAACTCGACAACCTGGGGCTTGTTGCCCGACGCGCGGTTGCTGGTCATTGCGCCAACGTTGTCGGTGAAATTCTTCTGCATGTCGGCAAGCAGCACGCGATCCTGCGGACGCTTCGGGCCGGCCAGTGATGGCGCGACTTCGGTCATGTCCAAACCCAGTGTCGACGAATATGTCGCCTTGGACTGACCCGGCTCGTGCCACAGTCCCTGCGCCTTGACGTAGGCTTCCACCAGTGCAATCAAGTCGTCGCTGCGACCGGACAGTCGCAGGTAATTCAGCGCTTCGTTGTCGATCGGGAAGATGCCGCAGGTCGCGCCGTATTCGGGCGCCATGTTGCCGATGGTCGCGCGATCAGCCAGCGAGAGATGTTGCAGGCCATCGCCATGGAACTCGACGAACTTGCCGACTACGCCATGCTTACGCAGCATCTGGGTGACAGTCAGGACCAGGTCGGTCGCGGTCACCCCTTCCTTCAACCTGCCGGTCAGCTCGAAGCCGACAACCTGCGGAATCAGCATCGATGCAGCCTGCCCGAGCATGGCGGCTTCCGCTTCAATGCCACCCACGCCCCAGCCGAGCACGCCGAGGCCATTGATCATCGTCGTGTGAGAATCGGTACCGAAAACGGTATCGGGGTAGGCCCAGGTTTCACCCTTGATTTCACTGGTGAAGACGACGCGGGCGAGATGCTCCAGATTCACCTGATGGACGATGCCGGTGCGTGGCGGCACTACGTTGAAATTCTCGAACGCTTTCTGACCCCAGCGCAGGAATGCGTAGCGTTCCTGATTGCGTTCGAACTCGATCTCGACGTTTTTTTCCAGAGCGTGCGGCGTGCCGTAGACGTCGACCTGCACGGAATGGTCGATGACCAATTCAACGGGAGTGAGCGGATTGATCTTGTTCGGGTCGCCACCCAGGGTGACCATTGCATCGCGCATCGCGGCAAGATCGACCACGCAGGGCACTCCAGTGAAGTCCTGCAGAATCACACGTGCTGGCATGAAGGCGATTTCGGTATCCGATTCCTTCTTCGCGTCCCAAGTCGCAACGGCTTCGATCTCGGCCGCGCTGACGCTCATGTCGTCTTCGTTGCGCAGCAGGTTCTCCAGCAGGATCTTCATCGCATACGGCAGCTGCTTGATATCAAAACGTTCTCCCAACTTGACGAGGCTGGCGTAGTGATACTGGCGGCCGTTGACTTCGAGGATGTCGCGGGTAGCGAATGAATCTTTCATAGGGTGGGTCTCGTTTTATTGTCCGTGTGTGCAGCGATGCCGCCTTGGCTTCGCTGGAAAGCAGGCGCGGCGGGCCTGGCAGCCTTGCGGCAGCGCCAGTCTTTGAAAAAAGCCACATTTTCGTCGGATCGGATGGTCGATTCGGCGACTGCTGGCAGGCTTTTTCCGACACCGCGATGCGGCTCCGACGGTCCGTCATTGTAGCGTCTGTGGGTGAATCGGTCCGACGGCGGCTGCAGGCGGGGTCGAATAACAGGCATGCGGTCGCCATCGCCGGGGCTTCAACAAGCAACGCATCCTGCCTCACGCTCGCCCGCCTCTGAAGGGTGCAAAGTACAATGTGGCATGTACGAATTGGATGCTGGCAGCGCGACAATCTCGCTCGAGATGAAATTCCACCAGGCTGACGAACTCAACAAGCCGAGCCCGTCGAGCGCAGCCCGTCGTCGCATGACATCCGGCGACATCGACGTGGCTGAGTGGTCGAGATCGCTATAGTGGTGATCGCTTCCGGGAACGATCAACGGGCAGCGATGCAGCAACTCGGGCGAGGCACCGAACTGCATCGCGACGGCCAGCTTGGTCTTGCACAGAGCCACTACCAGCGCGCAGTCAAGCTCGATCCCGGCAACGCCGATGGCTGGCATCTGCTCGGCGTTGTCGCCCTTCAGGCCGGCAATGCGCAACTGGCCGTCAAGCATCTGCGCCAATGCGTTCAACATCGACCCGCTTTTGCCGAGGCGCACAACAACCTTGGCGTGGCGTTGCGTCGGCTGGATCGTCATGGTGAATCGGCCGACGCGTTCCGTGCCGCCATGCAGGTGCGCGATCGTTACGTCGAAGCGGCTGGCAATCTGGGTCTGGCTTTGTTGTCGGTCGGCGACGATGACGCGGCCGAACGTGTGCTTCGGCAATGCCTGGACTGGAAGCCCGATCACGCCGACGCAGCAACCAATCTGGGCAACCTGTTGCGTCGCCAGGGCAGGTGGATGGACTCGCTGCCCTTGCTGGAACGGGTCGCTGCGCAACCGTCTGCCAACCCGCAGAATCATGCCAATCTCGCGTTGTTGCTGAGTGACCTCGGTCGGCATGCAGAGGCCGTTCAGTCAATTCGAAACGCGTTGGCCCTGGAGCCGGAGCAGGCGCGCTGGTGGTGCATTTGTGGTATCGCGCAGCGTCTACAGCACGACCTCGCTGCCGCCGTCGAATCGTTGCGCAAGGCTTGCAAGCTGGATCCATCGGACCAGACGGCGGCATTCGAACTGGCCCTGGCCGTGCTCGATAGCGGTGGCACCGATGAAGCGAGAGTATTGCTTGCGCGCGTCAAGCCGCCGGCGGGCGCGGTGGAGAAATTGCGCTGGATGCGCGCGCTGGTGCTACCGGTTATCTATCGCGATGAGGATGACGTGGAGCTGTCCCGCGAATGCTTTAAATCGGGGTTGCACGAGCTCGATGCCGGACTGCGCCTGGAAACCGCCACACAGAGGCGGGAAGCACTGCAAGCCGTCAGTGGCGTTGCGACGTTTCATCTGCACTACCAGCCGCGCGACAACACGCAACTCCAGCATGCCTTTGGCGATCTGGTCGGCCGCGTCATGCAGAAGGTCGCTCCGCAGTGGTCGGAACCTTGCGACTGGACGCCATATTCGCATGGCGGTCGCATCCGCGTCGGCGTGGTCAGCAGCCATTTGATGCAGCATTCGGTATCGCGCTTTTTCGGCGCGATGTTGTCGGGACTGGACCCGCAGCGTTTCGACGTGCGCGTCTGGTACAGCGGTGCCGTGCGTGATGCGAGTACCGATGCAATAGCCGCAAACGTCGCTCAGTTTGAGTATGTTCACGACGACGTCGTGACGACGGCGGCCGCGATCCGAGCGAGCCAGCTTGATGTGCTGGTCTATCCCGAGATTGGCATGGATCCGCGTCATCAGTCCTTGGCGGCGCTGCGACTCGCGCCGATGCAGTGCATGTTGTATGGCCACCCGGTGGGTAGCGGCCTGGCGACAATGGACTACTTTCTCAGCGGCGCGGCGATCGAGCCTGTCGACGCCGATGCCCATTATCGGGAAAGGCTGGTGCGTCTGCCCGGCCTCGGTGCGAATCCGCCTGCGCTGCCGCCACGCGGCGATGCTGCATGGCTGGATCGTATCGGTGGTTCCGGCCGGTTATTGCTCTGCACGCAATATCACCCCAAGTTAGTGCCAGGCTTCGACGATGTTCTGGCGCAAATCGTCGCAGCCACCGGAGTGCGCATCGGTTTCTTCAATCGCTTGCCTGCGCTGGCCCAGCGGTTTCGTGTACGGATCGATGCGGCCTTTGTGAGGCATGGGCTTGATCCCGTTCGACACCTACTCGATCTGCAACCGCAGATCTACCAGGACTATCTCGCCGGCGTGGCAGCATCGCCGCTCATCCTGGATTCGTCGTGGTTTTCCGGCGGTGCAACCAGCCTCGACGCGCTGGGCGTCGGCACGCCAGTAATCGCCCACGAAGGCAGCATGGCGCGCGGTCGGCAGACGGCCGGCATGCTGCGCCTGCTTGGCATCGACGAACTGGTCGCCATGGATGACGACG
>JAYUYW010000058.1:0-2737 GCA_043752325.1 Rhodanobacteraceae bacterium
GGAGAAAGGCGCATAAACGTTTCGACGTTGCGAGACGATCCACGCATTCAATGGCATGTCACCGAGAACGAAGCGACCTGGGTTGGAGCTGCAGCTGACGCCATCGCGAATCTGCTCCGCGACGGCCTTCGCGACGCAAGTAGCAAGGTTCGACTGCTGGTGTCTGGCGGATCGACGCCCCGCCCGGTTTATCAGCGCTTGGCGAACGTTGATCTGAATTGGTCGCGAGTTGTGATTGGCCTGGTTGATGACCGCGACGTGCCAGCCGACGACAAGGGCAGCAATGCGCGAGCGATTCGCGAGCAGTTGCTGAGTGACCGTGCCGCCGCTGCGACTTTACAACCGTTGCGTGAAATGGCACAAACATTGGATGGTGCTATCGAGCTAGCCAATCAGCGCTGGTGCGAAGGCACGGTTCAACCCATCGTAGCCGCACTGCTCGGCATGGGTGACGACGGCCACACCGCGTCGTTGTTCCCCGGCGCCAGCAATCTAGACACGGCATTGTCGTCGAACCAGGCGTACGCACACATCGACGCAAGCGGTTGCGAAGTGGCGGGAACATACCCACAGCGGCTCAGCTTGACGCCGTTCGGACTCGCCCAGGCGACTCAACGCGTATTGCTGATTCGAGGCACGAAGAAGCGCGACACGTTGTTGGCTGCGCTCGCGGACGGCCCCATCGCAGCCATGCCAATACGCCTCGCATGGCAAGCGTCGCTCGCGCCGCTTCATGTGTATTGGTGCGCCGAGTCGTAGCAACAGATCTTGCCGACGTACCGAGCACTGATGCGAAGTCGTCGGCGAACGTGCGAGGATCGGCTTCCGGTTTGACGAAGTCAGCACAAGGCACACCATGACCCAACTGATCGCGCACATTGCCATCGTCGTAGATGACTACGATCGCGCCATTGATTACTACACGAACGTTCTGGGCTTCGAGTTGATCGAAGACAGTCCTCGCGAAAGCGGCAAGCGTTGGGTGCTGGTGGCACCGGCTGGTCGCGGCGGAGCAAACCTGCTGCTGGCGCGCGCGGCCAATCCCGAACAACAAAGCCGCATCGGCAACCAGACCGGCGGGCGCGTGTTCCTGTTCCTGCACACCGACGATTTCGCGCGTGATTATGCTGCGTACTCAGAGCGTGGCGTCGACTTCACCGAGTCTCCGCGCGACGAGGCCTACGCAACCGTTATCGTGTTTCGCGACCTCTATGGAAACCTGTGGGACCTGATCCAGCCCAAACCCGTGACCGTTCCGATTGCTTGAGCCGCTTGCGCTTCCTGGGAGATTACTCCAGGCGCGCCCGCGCGGGTATCGTTACAATCGGCGCGCTCCGCCATTATGGCGGCGCGCGGTCCGGGTTAATGGGGTTGGCCGCATCCCCAAACCCGATTGCATCCAGATCATCGCTGGAGCGTGACTGCAATATGGCGCAAAGCCGGGAAACCGGGCGGATCGCCGGTGACGCGTTGCCAGGATCATGCATGCCGACTTCCGACCCGCCAAATCACGACGATTCCGAACGACTGGCACGACTGCGCCAGTTGGGCGTGCTGGACAGCGATGCGGAACCCTTGTTCGACGCGCTGGCGAACGCGGCAGCTCTGGTTGCAGGAACCCCGATCGCGTTGCTGAGCCTGGCTGACCAGGATCGCCACTGGTTCAAGGCCAGCGTGGGCTTCGACGAAGCACGCGAGGTGTCGCACGAACATGCGTTCTGTTCGCACGCGATGCTGGGTAACGCTATTTTCGAAATACCGGATACCCTGCTCGACCCGAAATTCTGCGACAACGTGCTGGTCTGTGGTGATCCCAACGTGCGGTTTTACGCGGGTGCGCCGATCATGCTGGATGGTATGAATCTCGGCACCGTCTGTGTCATCGACCGCGTTCCGCGCACCCTCGATGCAACCCAGAAAGCTACCTTGGTCGAACTGGCGAATGCGGCGGCACACGCTCTCCAGCAGCGCGCGGAGGCGCGTGAGCGAGCAGCGACCCATTCCCAGGCCGTGGAAGTTGCGCGTCAGCGCGATGAAGAGCATGCGCGGCTCAGTCACCTCATCCAGGCGACCCGCGCTGGCATTTGGGAATGGGATCTGGAAAGCGGACTGGCCAAGGTTGACGCACGCTTGGCCGATCAGATCGGCTATCGACTTGATGAGTTGCCGGTGCTGAATGGCGAACTCTGGCGCGCCCACACGCATCGGGAAGACTACGAAAGCGCCAACGAGGGCATGAAGGCGCATATACGTGGTGAAACCGGCTTTTACGACGCAGAATTTCGAATGCGCCACAAGGAAGGCCGCTGGATCTGGATACGCAGTCTGGGCGGTGTAATCAGTCGGGATGACAATGGCAAAGCCTTGTTGATAGCGGGCACCCACTTGGATGTTTCTGAACGCAAGGCGGACGAGCGCCAGCAGCGTGACAGCGAGGCATTCTTGGATCGAACCGGCCGGGTTGCCGAAGTTGGCGGCTGGCAGGTCGATGTCGCCAGTGGTGCGGTTACCTGGTCGCGCGAAACCTGTCGCCTGCACAATGTTTTGGAAGGCTATCGGCCCAGCATCGAAGAAGCGCTCAATTTTTATCCCGAAGCGGCCAGCCTCACGGTTCGAATGGCTATCGACAAGGCCATCGCCGACGGCACCGAATGGGACGTCGAAGTGCCATTTATGCCGCGTGGCGGCGCCCAGCGCTGGGTACGCGTAGTCGGGCTGCCGGAGTACGAAAACGGCA
>JAYUYW010000059.1:0-2731 GCA_043752325.1 Rhodanobacteraceae bacterium
TCACTCCAACGCTCGATCCCGCGACATCTTCACGTCTGAAACGCCGTCAACGGTATGAATACGTATGCAGACAACACTGCACCGAATTCGCAAGGGCTACCATCGCTGCACGTTACGCCGCGCGGAAAATTGCCGTGCGCGTACCGGGCCTGGGTAACGCGGATAGGGCGAGAGCGGCCACCCAGGCCCTGCAGAAACCATCATTCACGTTGGAGGGGTCCATGTTGAATATCAAGCGCAACCTGCTCAGTGCAGCGTTGGCATCCGCCATCCTGATGCACGCGCACGCGGCACAGGCGCAGGCTCCGTCGGACACGGCCGAAGAAGCCGCCGCCGACGAAATCGCGAAGAAGAAACGCCGCGCCGCGGAAGACCCGGCCAAGCTCGATGTGATCGAAGTCAGCGGCATCCGCGCCGGCATCGAAAGCGCTATCGAGATCAAGAAGGACTCGACCTCGATTGTCGACGTGGTCTCGGCCGAGGATCTCGGCAAGTTGCCCGACGTCTCGATTGCGGACTCGATCGCGCGCCTGCCGGGCCTGGCCGCGCAACGCGTCGCAGGCCGCGCCTCCACCATCAGTATCCGCGGCCTGGCCGGCGACTACGGCTCCACGCTGTTGAACGGTCGCGAGCAGGTCAGTGTCGGCGACAACCGTACCGTCGAGTTCGATCAATTTCCCTCGGAGCTGATCAATCAGGTCGTGGTCTACAAGACGCCCGACGCGGCGCTCGTTGGTCAGGGCCTGTCGGGTACAGTCGATCTGCGCACGGTGCGGCCGCTATCGTTCCTGGATCGCGCGGTGTCGTTCAACGTGCGCGGCGAAAAGAACTCGCTCGGCGAGCTGAATTCAGACTCCGACGATCTCGGCAGCCGCGCCAGCGCCTTCTACGTCAACCAGTTCATGGACGACAGCCTCGGTATCGCGCTCGGTTATGCGCGTCTGGATTCGCCGGGCCAAGCGGAACGTTGGGAAGCCTGGGGTTATCCCGACAATATCAATGGCGCCAACGGCGCCTTCACGCTCGGCGGCAATAAAGTTCAGGCCTCATCCACCGACAACGTGCGACAGGGCCTGATGGGCGTGCTCGAGTACAACTCGGGCGAGGTCTACTCCACTTTGCTCGACGTCTACTACTCCAAGTTCGAGAAGGCCGAGACCACTCGCTTCCTCGAAGTGGGTCTGGGCTGGTCGGGCGCCACGCTCGCCAATCCGGTGATCGACAACGGCGTGGTGGTGAGCGGCACCTTCAATGGCGTGCGCCCGGTGCTGCGCAACGACCTCAACGAAGGCGACGACAAGCTGTTCGCGATCGGCTGGAACAACCGCTTCGAGTTCTCCGAGGACTGGGCCGCCGAGTTGGACCTGAGCCACTCGCAGGCGGATCGCGAGGAGAACATTCTCGAAACCTATGCCGGTGCGCGCGCTGGCATCACCGACACCGTCTCTTTCTTGCTCGATCCGATCCGCGCGCCCAACCTGAGCTTCGGCCTCGACTACACCGACCCCACCCGGATCGTATTGACGGACCCGGGTGGCTGGGGCCAGGACGGGTACATCAAGACCCCGCAGATCGAGGACGAGCTGACTTCGTTCCGCGCGTCGGCCGAGCGCTCCTTCGCCGAGGGCATGTTCACCAGTGTGGAGTTCGGGGTGAACTTCGCCGATCGCGAAAAAACCCGCAGCGTGCCCGAGGCCTTCCTCGACCTGATTGCCGACGAAACCGTGTTGCCGGCCGGCGTTCTGCTGCGCCCGGTGGACCTGAGCTTCGCCGGCATCCCGGGCACGATCAGCTACAACATCAACGACGTGTTGGCGCAGTACTACAACCTGCGCGACAACATCAACGCCGACATCCTCAACAAGCAGTGGACCGTCAGCGAGGAACTGACCACGGCCTACGCGCAGTTGAATATGCATACGCAATGGGGCTCGGTGCCGGTGCGCGGCAATGTCGGTGTGCAGGCGGTCTCGACCGATCAGAGTTCCGACGGTTTCATCGTAGTGCAAGGCAACGCCGCCAACGCGCAACCTTTCACCGGTGGCGCGGACTACACCGACTACCTTCCGAGCCTGAACCTCGCCTTCGAGTTGCCGAGTGAGAACACACTGCGCCTCGGGCTTGGCCGCCAGCTCGCGCGTCCACGCGTCGATCAGATGCGCGCCAACAACAACACCAGTCTGGAGTTCTCGGGCGTCAACCGGGGTCGTTGGTCGCGCAATGGCGGCAATCCCGAGCTCGAACCCTGGATCGCGAACGCCTTCGATCTGTCGTGGGAGCGCTACTTTGGCGGCCGCGGCTACGTCAGTCTCGCCTACTTCTACAAGGACCTGCGCACCTACGTCTTCGACCAGACCTCGACCTTCGACGCCACCGGCCTGGCGATTCCCTCGGGCTACACCGGCCCACCTCCGCAGGCCGTGGGTGTGTACTCGCGACCGGCCAATGGCGAAGGCGGCAATATCGACGGCTGGGAATTCACCGTGTCGGTTCCGTTCGACATGTTCACCCCGATGCTGGAAGGTTTCGGCGTGGTAGCGAACTACTCCGACACCAGCAGCTCGATCCGGCGACTGGGGCCGGATGGTCCGGATGAACCCATCGCCGGCCTGTCGGACGTGGTGCAGAACATCGCGGTGTACTACGAACGCTACGGTTTCCAGGCGCGAGTGAGTCAGCGCAAGCGCTCCGATTTCCTCGGTGAGGTGCAAGGCTTCGGCGCAGACCGGTC
>JAYUYW010000060.1:0-7077 GCA_043752325.1 Rhodanobacteraceae bacterium
TTCGTCCTGTCCTTCCTTCAGCGCATCACCAGCGAGGAAGGTCTGGCGTTCGTCGAGCACGTCTGTGTCATTCGTCACGTCGACGTAATGGCACAACACGTATGGCAGCCATAGCCGATCGTCGGTCATGCGGGTACGAACCCCACCGCCATTTGGCGGCAACCACCAATGCTGTACATCGCCTTCAACGAACTGCCGGCCGGCTGCGCGCAACAGATGTTCACGAGCGATGTCAGGCCGCGAAACACAAACCGCCATCACGTCTTGCAACTGATCGCGAAAACCGTAAGCACCGCTGGACTGGTAATAGCCAGTGCGGGCCCAAATCCGGCAGGCCAGCGCCTGATAGAGCAACCAGCCATTGAGTAGCAGGTCCATGCCACGATCAGGCGTCCGCACCTGCACGGTGCCTAGAATGTCGTTCCACTGGCCGGTCGCTTCGGAATAAACCGTGTCGAGATCGGCGTTGCGATAGCGCTCGACCAGTTCGCGAGCACCCTTGGCACCGTCAGCGTCGCCAAGCAGGAGAACGATTTCCCGTTCCTCATCGTCAGCGAGTTCGATGGTCGTTTGTAGTGCGCCGCAAGGGTCGATGCCGGCACCGACATTTCCGGACAGTGGCGTGTCGCCTGACAGCGCCAACGGATTGACTAACGAACCGTGGCGGCCGAGAAATTCCTGGCGATCGCCGCTGTGCGAGGTTTGCTGGCCACGAAGATCGATAAAGGCGACGCGGTCGGCAAAATGTTCGCGCCAGCGATTGCTGGCGAACAATGCGCCCGTCTTCGTGTCAATTTCAGTGTTGACGAAGGGCTCGGGTTGCGACCCATTGCCGCCGAGCGACCAGTGGACAAACGCCGTCACCGAGAACCGACGTGGCCGGCCAGAACGATTACGCAATGTCAGTCGTGAGATCTTGACGCTGTCGGCGACGGGAATGTATTCCAGAAGGTCCAGTTCGATGCCGTGCACTTTGCGCTGAAAGCGGCTGTAACCCTGGCCATGTCGCGCAACAAAGTCGCCGGTGCTGGAGTCGCCAGGCAACGCAGTTGCCGTGAGGATGACGCCGTCGTCGCGGTCGCGAACGTACAAAATACCATTCGGTGGATCGATCGCCGGATCGTTTGCCCACGGCGTCAGCGTGTTCTTCTGGCTGTTGATTGCCCAGCAATAGCCACTTCCTGCCTCGGTTGCAGTGAAGCCGAACTTCGGATTGGCAATCACGTTTAGCCATGGCATTGGTGGGCGAACGCCGTCGCGGATAATGGTGACGAACTCGCGGCCGTCGCGGTCGTAGCCGCCATAACCGTTGTAGCGTTCCAAGGAATTCTCAAGCGGTCGAGATTCCACTTGCGCCGTCATGACCGATTGCGAGTCGACCGATGCCAGCTCACCGATTGGCTCCTGTCGATCCGCAACGTAAGACGCCGAATACTTCACCTCCATCGACAGGTCGGAAACGTGATCCTCGAGGCTTCCTTTCGCTTGATCGAGCACGATGCGCGCAACAGTGCGCAAGCCATCGCTGAGGTCGTCGGCGATGATTCCAGCGGCCAAGGCAAACGTGTGCGGTTTGTCGTCCGATCCCTGTTGCATCTTTTCGTCTTCGACGCGTTGCTTCAAGGCTTTTTGCAACGCTTCACCACCGTCGCCGATCACGACCACATCGGCCGTCAACCCCTTGCCCGACCAGAAGCTTTGCGCCGTGAGCACAGCGTCAACCAGGGTGAGCCCGTCCGTGTCATGGACGTTTAGCAACACAATCGGGTTGTCGCCGGAAATACCGCCGCTCCACAAAGTTGGGCCACCTCCCTGCCCTGTTACGATCTGATCGGCCGGCGCGCGCATACTGCTATCACTGTAGTAAAGCGCGTTGGCCATCCGCTGGAAGCGTGACGCCTGTCCCGCGTCGATCCCCAAACCGCCAAGCGCGTCGTTGCTGCGCTGCTTTGCCGTTTCCAACAGGGCGTCGAAGTCCATGTCATGGCGACGACGTTGAAAGACTGCCATCACTTCGTCGCGCGTTTCTGCGGCGACGGTTACCAGCAGCACAGTAACGCTTTCTCCTGCGTCCACGCGTAAGCGTTGGCGCAAGCTGAAGATCGGATCGAGCACCGTTCCAACCGTGCCACTGAGCGGCGAGTTGTCAGCCAGCGCCGCAGGTGAACGCAAGGTGCCGCCGCGACCGATGAAGCGAACGCGATCAGTTTCGAACTGCAGGTCGGCGGCTCTTCCAGTCTCCTTGTCGACGATCTGCAACCACTGCGCCACGCAGATGCGTTGCTCCGTCGGAGTGCGCGGTCGACGCGACGCCAGCAAAACCTGCTTCTCCTGGTCAAAGTCGGTCTGGACGAATATCTTCGAAAAGGCCGGGTGTGATGCGTCGTTGTTTGCAGGTGCCAAGACCAGTTCAGAGTACGTGGTCAACTCGATTTCCCGATCATTCCTGCCGAGGTTTGCGAGCGTGATTCGGCGCAGCTCTACACCCCCTTCGTCGACGATCACGTCCAGCGTGGTGGTGATCTCGCCATCGCGCCTTTCAATGCGAGCCGCGCCCTCTTCAAACGAAAACGCGTATTCGTCCGGCGTCACCGCCAGCGGTTGGAAACCTGCAGACCATTTGTAGCCCGATTCCACGTCGCGCAGATACACGAAGCCGCCACGGTCTTCGCAGGTAACGTCTTCGCGCCAACGCGTGATCGCGCAATTCTTCCACTGGCTGAAACCCGAACCAGCTGCGGTAAGCAACACCCTGTACTCGCCGTCGGCAAGCAGGTGGCTGCGTGGAATAGCGGTTTGGTAGGGGAATGTCGTGGACATGAGTTCGGTTCCTTTATTCGTTGGCCATGGTAGGCCATAGCCTGAAACGAGCCATGACCGAATCGCGGTTCAGCGTTCGCTATTTAGACTCGCTGGATCTTGCGCACTCCCCACGCCAGCACGTCGAAGGCCGCTCTGATTGGCGCAGATGCTGCAGCTGACGACGCCTTGCTTGATGATCTGCAACGCGCAGCTTTTGATTATTTCCTGAAGCAGTACAACGCGGAAAACGGCTTGATCGCCGACACCTCGAAACGAGGCGCTCCGGTCAGCATTGCCGTGGTTGGTCTTGCTTTGTCGAGCTATCCTATCGCCGTCGAGCAAGGCTGGCTCAGTCGTGAAGATGCGCTGGTCCGATGCTTGACGACCCTTCGCTTCTTCAAGCAAAGCGATCAAACCGGCAAGCCCGATTCCACTGGCTACAAGGGCTTCTACTTTCACTTCCTCGATCAGCAAACCGGCAAGCGCGTCTGGCAATGCGAGCTGTCGATGATCGACACCACCATGCTGATCGCTGGCGTGCTGACGGCAGCAATGTACTTCAACGAAGACAACGCTGACGAGCGCGAACTACGCAAGATTTCCGATGTCCTCTACCGGCGCATCGACTGGCGTTGGGCGCAGGATGGCGCCGACACCATCAACCAGGGTTGGAAGCCAGAGTCCGGTTTCCTGAACTACGGTTGGGAGGGTTACAGCGAGGCGATCGTGTTGTACACGCTGGCAATGGGTTCGCCGACCCATCCAGTATCGACCGCTTGCTATCGCGCATGGACACTCACTTACCAATGGGAAAATATCTACAACTTCGACTACCTGTACGCCGGGCCATTGTTCGTCCATCAGTTTTCCCACGCATGGTTCGACATGCGCGGAATTCGCGACGCCTTCATGCGCGAGAAGGGCAGCGACTATTTCGAGAATAGCCGCCGCGCAGTTTGCATCCAGCGCGAGTACTGCCGGATCAATCCACTTGGCCACACCGGTTTCGACGACGATTGCTGGGGTCTGAGCGCCGGCGACGGGCCCAACGACGATGAGCCTGATTTTCAGGGCGAGCATCGGCGCTTGTTCGGTTACGCCGCGCGCGGGGTTCCGTTCGGACCTGACGATGGAACGCTGTCGCCACCCGCCATTTTGGGTTGCCTCCCGTTCCAACCCGACACGGTAATGCAAGCGATCAAGATGCAGCTGAAACGCTACCCCGAGATTCAATCTGAAGGTAGGCTCACCAGCGGATTCAATCCCGGTTTCGGTTCGAATCGCCCATGGGTATCGCCGGGACACTTTGGGCTGGACCAGGGAATTATCGTGATCATGATCGCGAACCATCGCAGAGAATCGATCTGGAGCTTGATGCGCGCTTGTCCATACGTGATCGACGGGTTACGCGGCGCCGGCTTTCGTGGCGGCTGGCTGGACGGTGCGAAACCAAGGCTGGTGATATGAGAGGCGCCAACCACGATGCTTCGCGAGTCGACGTGCCGTTCGATATCTACGAGCAGCAGCGGCTGGCGAACGTCAAACCGCCGAGTTGGGTGAACCCGAAACCAGCGGACCGCTATAACTTGGTCATCATCGGTGCTGGACCTGCGGGCCTTGTTGCAGCACGAGGAGCGGCGGCACTTGGTGCCCGTGTCGCGCTGATCGAACGCGACCTGATTGGTGGCGATTGCCTCAATGTTGGCTGCGTGCCGTCCAAGGCGCTGATTCGCACGGCACGGATCTACGCCGACATGCGGACGGCCGATCATTACGGCGCAAAGCGTCCGGACGATGTGGATGTGGATTTTGAAAAGGCTATGTCGCACATGCGCCAACGGCGTGCACGAATCAGTCGCACCGATTCCATCCTTGAACTCGCGCAAACGGGTGTGGACGTTTTTCTGGGAACAGCTCGCTTCTCGTCACGCGACACGATCAAGGTGGACAGCACAATCCTGCGTTTTCGCAAGGCGATGATCGCGACCGGTGCCCGCCCCGACACCGCAAAAATTTCCGGTTTGGCAGAAGCCGGTTACCTGACCAACGAAAACGTGTTCAACCTTACAATCCTGCCGCGCAGCTTGCTGGTGATCGGTGGTGGACCTCTCGGCTGCGAGCTGGCCCAGGCGTTTTCGCGTTTCGGTGCCAAGACAACGATTGTGCAGGACCAGCCACTGTTCCTGCCAAAAGAAGAACGCGATGCGGCTCAATTATTGTCCGACGCGTTCGCGCGCGACGGCATCGAAGTGCGCCTAAATACCACCGCGGTGAACGTCCACACTGAGGACGGCAAGAAGGTGGTCGATCTGGTCAGCGACGACTACCACAGCTCGGTTGCAGTCGATCAGATTCTGACCGGGGTCGGTCGTATTCCGAACGTGGATGGTTTGCATCTGGCCGCTGCGGGCATCGACGGCGACGTGAAGACCGGCATCAAGGTCGACGACTTCCTGCGCACGAGCAATCGCAATGTGTATGCGGCGGGCGACGTATGCCTGGATCACAAATTTACGCACACTGCGGAAGCCACCGCGCGCATCGTGGTCCGCAACGCGCTCTTTCCGGGGCGGCAACGCGTCAGCAATCTGGTCGTTCCGTGGTGCACCTACACCGATCCAGAGATCGCGCATGTTGGCCTGTACGTGCGTGAAGCGAATCGGCAGGACATCCCGATCCGCACCTTCACCGTGCCGATGCACGAGGTTGATCGCGCCATCCTCGACGACGAGCAGACCGGGTTCGTGAAGATCCACGTCGCCCAGAAATCCGACCGCATCCTCGGCGCGACCATCGTCGCCAGCCACGCCGGCGAGATGATCAATGGCATCACCTTGGCCATGGTCGCAGGCATTGGCCTTGGCAAGGTCGCCAGCGTGATCCACACCTATCCCACGCAGGCAGAGGCGATCCGTCGAGCTGCAAATGCCTACCAGCGCACGCGACTGACACCGTTCCTGCACGGACTGATGCGCCGCTGGTTAGGGCGCTGAGTTGCAGTAGCGGTCGGCTTTTTTCCACGACTACTTGTGCTGCATCCGAACGTCAAAGAAATTTCAACACGTCCCGCTAACCAAGGAGTCTCGCATGGACATCGGCATGATTGGGCTAGGCAAGATGGGCGCCAACATGGCGCAACGATTGATCAAAGGCGGCCACCGCGTGGTCGGTTTCGATCCCCGCGAGGAAGCTCGCAAGGCGCTTGAAGTCGAGGGGGGTGAGTCGGCTGTTTCCCTTGCAGCGCTGGTCAAGAAGCTCAAACCACCGCGCGCCGTGTGGATGATGGTTCCGTCGGGAAAAATCACCGACAAGACGGCAACCACATTGAAATCATTGCTGGCCAAGGACGATACCGTTGTGGATGGTGGCAATTCCAACTACAAGGACACCCTGCGTCGCGCCAGGCAATTCCAGACCAAGAAGATGCACTACGTCGACTGCGGCACCAGTGGCGGCGTCTGGGGACTCAAGGAGGGTTACAGCATGATGGTCGGCGGCGATGACGAAGCCGTCGAGCAACTTCGACCGGTGTTTGAATGCCTTGCACCCGGCAAGAAGAAAGGCTGGGGCCACGTCGGCGCAGTCGGTTCCGGCCACTTCGTCAAGATGGTCCACAACGGAATCGAGTACGGACTGATGCAGGCCTACGCCGAAGGTTTCTCGATCATGCAACACAAGAAGGATTTCGAACTCGACCTGCACCAGATCGGCGAAATCTGGCGGTACGGCAGTGTGATCCGGTCATGGCTGCTTGAGCTATCCGCCGATGCCCTGAAGAAGAATCCCACACTCGATGGAATCGCCGCCTTCGTCCCCGACTCCGGAGAAGGCCGCTGGACCGTCAGCGAAGCGATCGATCTCGATGTGCCGGCACCGGTCATCACCACAGCATTGATCGAGCGCCTGCGCTCACGCGACGACAACTCATTTACCGACCGCCTACTATCGGCGATGCGCAACGAGTTCGGCGGCCACGCAGTAAAAAAAGAATAGCCACTGGCCGGGTCGCGGCTTGTTTCTGGCTGGCGCCAGACTTGTCAAGCGTTTCTTTCGACTGCCGGCGAGCGTGTAACTACTTTTTGCTTGTTGGCTGTTGCCAATCTGGACAAGCGTTTCGTCTAGCTGCCGCCCGCCGCTTTTCTCTTATTTGGCTGACGCAAGACTGGTCAAGCGTTTGGCCGGGCTGCCGCCCGCCGCCCCACCTTTCTCCTCGCAGAAAAACGTGGGCCAGAGATGCGGTCTGGGCGGGTCGGTCGTGCGTTGAAGCCGCACGAC